>NZ_JANSIL010000120.1:0-15827 GCF_047462015.1 Synechococcus sp. R5-13
CAAACAGAATGCTATCGCTGCATAGTTGAACAGTGATGTTCAGCAGTGTTCAGCGTAAATGTATCAGCCTCGTATCCTCTCCACCAAAATATCCAAAATCTTCGTGATGGGGCCAAGTCAACCTGCTTTTCTCGACAACAGTGCTAGGATTTGTTGATCGAAACAGTGGCACCATGTCCCCAGAGATCCCGACCGGGCCAGACAAAGACGGCCTCTGTCCAAGCGCAGCCTCGTTTGCCATACTGAAGAAAGATTGTAAATATTTGTTAACGCTATGACTGTCTCTGCTTTGGATCCCGCCAACCCCGCCCGTTTACAGGAGATCGCTCAACGCTTGCGCAGCCCGCGTTCTGCAGACCGGATGGTGGCCTTGGCCCAGTTGCGGGATGTGCCGGCAGAGCAGGCGGTGCCGCTGATTTTGCAGGTCATCGACGATGAGAACCTGCAGGTGCGCTCTTTTGCCGTCTTTGCCCTGGGGATCAAGCAAACGGACGCCTGTCTGCCCAAGTTGCTGGAAATCCTCACCCAAGACCCGGACTACGGCATTCGCGCCGACGCGGCAGGTGCCCTGGGCTACTTGGAAGATCCGCGGGCTTTTGAAGCTTTAGTGCGTGCTTTCTACGAGGATGTAGAATGGCTGGTGCGCTTCAGTGCCGCGGTGGCCTTGGGGAACTTGAAGGATCCGCGGGCTTACGAGGTGCTTCTGCGAGCCTTGGATGGGCCGGAGGTGTTGCTGCAGCAAGCGGCCATTGCGGCTTTGGGGGAATTGGGGGATCCGCGGGCCCTGGATCACATCCTGCGGTTTGCCCAATCAGAAGACTGGCTGGTGCGGCAGCGGCTGGCCCAGGCCTTGGGCAATTTGCCTTCCCCCAAGAGCGTTTCTGCTCTCAACTACCTGGCCAGGGATCCCCACGATAGCGTTGCGGCGGCGGCTCTGGATTCGCTGCGGCGCTTGCGGCAAAGGGGCATCTCAGAAACCACCCCTGAGAAGGGATCCGGGCCAGCCAATTCTGAGGAAGGCTAAAGTAAAGATCCCGGCTCAGCTTGTTCCGGGTTCCCCAATTCCCAGAGAGAGGCTTCCTCTGTTTCCGGCTGAGCCTTTCTTTTCCTAGGATCCCTTGTCTCAATGGTTATCAGCCCCCACTCATCGGTTTCACCTGTTGCATCCCCGTCGCGGCCCCGCATTGTGGCGGCCCTTTCTGGGGGTGTGGATAGCTCTACGGTGGCGGCCCTTTTGCAGGAACAGGGCTACGCCGTGGAGGGGGTCACCCTCTGGCTCATGAGGGGGAAGGGGCAGTGCTGTACCGAAGGCTTGGTGGATGCGGCAGCCATTTGTGAGCAGCTGGGGATCCCGCACCATGTGGTGGATAGCCGCGAGCTGTTCCAGGCCAACATTGTCGATTACCTGGTAGCCGGCTACGCGGAGGGCATTACTCCCCTGCCCTGCTCCCAATGCAACAAGCTGGTGAAATTCGGCCCGTTGCTGGCCTATGCCCGCGAAAAGCTGGGCATCTCGCAGATGGCCACCGGCCACTACGCACGGGTGCGCTTTAACGCCGGGCTAGGACGTTACCAACTCCTGCGGGCGGTAGATCGGCAGAAGGATCAGTCCTATTTTCTCTACGGCCTCAGCCAAGAGCACCTAGCCCATAGCCTCTTCCCCTTGGGCGAGTACACCAAGGCCCAAACCCGTCAGTTGGCTGCCCGCTACGGGCTGGTTACAGCCGACAAGCCCGAAAGCCAGGATCTCTGCTTGATTGAAACCTATGGCTCGATGCGGAGCTTTTTGGATCAGTACCTTGGGCAAAGGCCAGGGGAAATCGTCGATACCCAGGGGCGAGTGCTGGGATCCCATGAGGGCATCCACCACTACACGGTGGGCCAGCGCAAGGGGTTGGGGATTGCCTCTTCCCGTCCGCTTTACGTGGTGCGCATCGATGCGGCCATGAACCGCGTTGTCGTGGGGGAACGGGAGGAGGCTACCCAGGCTGAAGCGTGGGTAAGCCAAGTCAACTGGGTCTCTATCCCGGCGCCGACGGCATCCTTGGCTGTTGAGGTTCAGGTGCGCTACCGTACCCCCCCAGTGCCCGCCATGGTGATCCCGGAATCGCCAGAGCGGGTAAAGCTGCAGTTTGCCGAGCCGCAGTTTGGGGTCACTCCTGGCCAAGCCGCCGTCTGGTACCACGGGGATCTCCTGCTGGGGGGAGGGATCCTGGAGCGCCCTTCTCCCTAGGCCAACTGCAACTTCCCTCTCGCCAGGGGGGAAGGATTGGGGGTGAGGGCAAGCCAAACTACGCTGCTTGCGCTTGCAGCTGCTGCAGGGATCGGAACAGGAGCACCGTGTAGACATTGAAGATAGGCGTGACTGCCGTGAAAGCGACAAACCCGACCACAACTGCTAAGAGAGCTACCACAGGCGCCCAAACCAGAAGCGCAAGTCCTATGATGTCGGTATTACCCCCAGTTACAACTGCAGCTAGGGTAGCTCCCAAGATCGCCACAACAAAAGGCAAAAGCAGGATTGAGATGCCGAAGATCAAAACCACGACCAGGAATGCCCAAAACACCCCCCACCAACGGCCCCTGACGAGGTTCCAACTGTAGCCCAACCCTTCTGTGGCACCCTTGTCCTCCAGGGCAATTGCGCAGAGGGTGAAAGCTAGCCTTACCCGGCAATAGATGCCGGGAAACACAAACAGCTGCATCCCTAGTGAGGAAATCAGATTCACCAGGAGGCTGCCGAATATCAGAGGCACTGCCTTAGAGAAAGCCTGATCCAAGCTATTGCCCAGCAAGGGAGTTCGCTGCTTCAAGTGCTGATCCACCAGCCAAAAGGCTGCTCCTGTCAAGATGGGCGCGCCGACTAGGACACAGGCCAGGAGGAGCAAGGAGAGGATCATCCCGAGGGAAGGTGAGGTCAGACCTACAACGAAGAACGCGATATGGCTAGAAGAGGTCAGGATCAGCAGCGGCCAGTAGATGGGACCTACCAACTCAAACGACCGCCGCAAGAGCAGAATCGGGCTAAGGGTGGCGCTTTGCATGGCAGAGGGATCCTCGTGGGCAGCCCAGTCCACCCCCTTCATACCACGGGATCTCACCTAGGACATCTTGGGTTGAGCCGAAATCCCAAAAAGGGATCCCTTCTCATCTCAAAGCTAGGCACGGGGAGCACCCTTTTTGCTATCCCCAATGGGGGCAAAAGCGGAAACTAGGAGGCTGCTTGCCCCTTCAATCGTTGCAGGGATCGGAACAGGAGCACGATATAGGTCCAGGCAAGTGGCGTAACTGCTACCCCCCCGACCACCCCAGGCACCAACCCAAGCACAGTCCCATCAAAGCCGAGGATCGAACCTAAAACTCCTGCAAAAACAACACCTGCAAAAACAACAAAAACAAAAAAGACAACAGCCAAAATCAAACCTGGAACCACAAGAGCCCAAAACACGCCCCACCAACGACCTTTGACGAGATTCCAACTGTAGCGCAGCCCTCCTGTAGTTCCTTGATTTTCCAAGGCAATGGCACAAGGTGTGAGGGCCAGCTTAACCCCTACATAAATGCCTGGAATGATCAGAAAGATGGAGGCAAGGGAAGAGAGGAGTGCTGCTAAGAGGGTGCCCAGAACTAGAGGCACTGCCTTCGAGACAGCTCGGTTGAGGCTGTTGCCCAGCAGGGGAGCTTGCCGCTTCAGGTGCTGATCCACCAGCCACAAGGCTGCTCCGACTAGGATCGGTGCAACAACAATGCCATAGGCCAGTTGGAGGATCCCCCCGAGAAGCGGGATCAGCTCCGCAACGATGGGAATGACAAAGCCAGGAGAAGCCAGGATCAGCAGCGGCCCATAGATAGGGCCTACCAGTTCCAGCGAGCGCTGCAAAAGGGAGAAGGGGTTGAGGGTAACATTCTGCATGACAGAGGGATCCTCGTGGGCGACCAAGTCCACCCCCTTCATACCACGGGATCCCAGCTTTGTTGCTAGGAATAGGCTTAAGAAAGTCTGTATTGCTTTGTACAGATTTACGCCGATTTTTGGAGAATCCACGCCGCTGCCTGTTCGCCGCTGCGCAGGGATCCCTCGAGGCTGCTCTGGTGGGTGTATTCCCCGGCCCAAAGGAGGCCCGGCAGGCCGCTAAAGGTGGGAACCAGATGCTGCTGAAAGCCGGGGGGTTGTACAAACTGGGCAAAAGGGATCCGGTACACCCGCAGCAGGCGCAGTTGCTCCAAGGGGGCTTTATCGCTACGCGACGCTGCCGCGACGGGGAAGTAAGTTTGCAGCTCGGCCCGGCAGGCTTGGGCCAGTTCCTCGTCCCTCAAGGGGGGATCCCCTAGCACCACCACCGAATACAGGTGTTGGCCAGGAGGAGCCAGCGCCGGGCTGATGCGGGTAAGTTGGACCCAATGGTTGATCCAGCCCTGGCCGGTGGCGTTGAGGTACAAGTAGGCGCCGCGGCTGAGGGAAAAGGGGGCGCAGAAGTAGAGACAGGTCACCGCTCGCCCCTGGGTGGGAATGGGGGTGGGGGCTTGAGGGCACAGCTCCGCCTGCCAGGCCCGTGCCTGAGGGGCATCAGTAGCACAAACTACCCACTCGGCAGGGATCTCTTCACCCTTGGCGGTGCGGATCCCGCGCACTTTCCCGTCTTCTGCCAGGATGCGCTCCACCGGGGTTTGGTAGCGAATCTGTTCGGGGGACAGGTGACCGGCCAGTTGTCGGGCCAGTTCTCCCATGCCCAAGGCCGGGGTGACAATGGATCCCTCGGCCATCATCTTGAAATAAAAGGCAAAGAGGCGGGCGCTACTGCCCAGATCCGGATCTAGAAGGATCCCGCGGAAAAAGGGGTAGAAAAAGTGCTGGCAGATCTGTTGGGAAAAGCCGTACTGCTCCAGAAACTCCCGCAGCGAACAATCGGATCCCCCTAGCCCTTCTTGAAAAACCTGCTCCGGGCTGCGGCGCGCCAGCTCGGATCGCAATTGCAGCACCTTGAGCTTGTCCCCAAAGCTGGCCAAGGGGTTGAGCAAAGAGGGGAGAAGGCTGGACAGATCCCGTAGGGGATCCCCCAACAGCCAGCAGCGACCGGGTTGAGCCAAAATAGCGCCGGGCCGGTAGGGACGGGGATCGAGCTTTCCCAGATCCAAATGCTGTCGCACTTTGGGATAGGCGGTGAACAGCACCTGAAAACCGCGATCCAGGCGAAAGCCATCCACCTTGTCGGTACGCACCCGCCCCCCAGGGCCATCGCTTTTTTCCAGAACCAGGACATCCCTCCACCCCGCCTGGCTCAGCACTTTGGCGCAAGCCAAGCCGGCCAGCCCCGCCCCAATGATGACAGCTTTGCCCATGCTCTGCCGGGATCCCTTCTTCGTCGAGTATTTTATCTGCTTGGATCCCACTAGGGCTGAGCTGGGTCGGCTGGCCCCCAAATGCGAATTGAGCCATCGGCGCCACCACTGAGAAGGGTCTGCCCATATCGCTGCGCGACGCTTCCGCGACCGGGGCCAAACAGCAAGACGCTCACCATCCAAGTCTGGCCGCCCAGGGTGCGCAACTGTTCTCCGCTGCGCAGATCCCAGAGCTTGATCTGGTGAGCGCGGTAATCGGTGCCGCTGGCGAGCAAGCGGCCATCAGGGCTGAGGGCAAGGGCGGCCAAGCCGGACAAAGTCTGGGGCAAGGTGCGCTCCAAGGATCCCGTGCCCAAGTTCCAGACCAAGATGCCACCGGTACTGCCAGCGAGCAAATAGCGGCCATCTGGGCTCAGAAGCACCTGCTCGATGGGGTAGTCGGCCTTTAGGGTTTCCAGCAAGGCCCCGCTGCCAGGATCCCAAAGGTGAACGGTGGGATCTCCATTGGCGGCCACCAAGATCCAAGGGGGGATCCCTTCAGATTGGTGGGAAGTATTCATACGGGTAGGTCTTGGGCCAAAGGCCACTGCTGTAATGCCAGCCCTCTGAGGGGTCTCCTGGGCGGCAGCAGTGGGAGGCGCCAGGGTGCGGATCAACTGGCCGTTGTCGGCCTGCCAAAGGCGGATGGTGCGGTCGGCGCTGCCACTGGCAATCCAACGACCATCGGGGCTAATGGCGACACTGTTGATCAACCCGGTGTGCCCTTGCAACTGCAGCCGCGCCAGCACATCCCCAGGCGAGAGAGCCGGATCCCCCAGGGTCGCCAGATCCCAGACCCGTACCGTCTTGTCTGCCCCCCCACTCACCAAAAAGGTACCATCTGGGCTGATGGCCAGTGCCTCAACGGATCCCTCGTGGCCTGCCCAGCTCTGGAGCAGTTGGCCAGCCTGGGGATCCCAAAGCCGGATCACGCCGTCGTCTCCCCCGGCAGCAAGGAGATTTCCATCCGGGCTGATGGCCAGAGCAGTGACGGCGACAGGGCCTTCCAGCGTAGCCTTGAGCTGCAAAGACTTGGCCCAGTCTGCCGGGTCGTTATCGCTACGCGACGCTTCCGCGACCGTGACGGCGGTGGGGACGGAGGCATGAGAACCGTTCTCGCGAGTAGGACGGAGTCCCAGGCCGTTGCGCTTTGCCGGGCCAGAGGATCCCGTTCTCGTGAGGGGGACAGAATCCTTGGGCTCCCCCCGCAGGCCAAGGTTCGCCCTCATCTGCCATACCCCTGCCACCGTCAACGCCAGCAAAGCCGCCAAGCTGCCTCCTGCCCAAACCGGTGGGATCCGGAGACGCGCCCGCAGCGATACCGGAGAACGCGGTGGGGTGGTTGGCTCCTGTAAGGGCTCGGCGGCGACAGGGCTGGGCTGGGACAGGAGTTCGGCGGCAGGGGGGCTCTCGGCGGGGGGCAAAGCCTGCAAAGCGGCCAGAGCTGCTGTTGCTGAAGGAAAGCACTGTTGTGGGTTGCAGCTCACCAAACGATCCAGAAAAGCAGCAAAAGGAGCGCTAGTAGAGGCCAGATCGTGCCAGCGCAACTCCCCCGTCAACGGGTCGCGAAACAGCTTCTGGGGCGGGATCCCGCAGAGGGCCTGCAGGGCAATCAGCCCAAGAGCATAGAGGTCGCTGCAATGCCTGGGGCCATAGGGGTTCCCGAAGCCAGAGCCGGAAAAAGCCAGACCCTGTTCCTCACCCCCCCACTTCAACAACACCCATCGGCCATCCGCCTGACGGTAGATCAAGCGAGAGGGCTGCAGGTTGCAGCAGCTCACCCCTTCCCCATTCAGGAAGGCCAAGGTTTGCAGCACATCCTGCAACAAGGCTCGTACCTCAGCCTCTGTCCAGTCGTGCCCCCAATGGCAGTGCATTTGGCGGGACGGAGTCGTTAGCTGGCCCCTCTCGGTTGCGTTACCTAGCAATAGAGCTTGTTCCAGGGTGGGCCCTTCAACCCATTCTTCCACCCAATAAAACTCCCCCTCTTGCTCAAAGCAGGCCAACAGGCGGGGGATACCCTCGTGGGATCCCAGGTGCTCCCGCAGCGCCACTTCTTGCTGAAAGAGATGCCGTAGCGAGGCGGAGTCCTCACTGTGTTCGCGGTGCGGAGCATTTTGGCCGGCCTGCCAGCGTTTGAGCACCACCCGAAGCCGCTCAGGATGATGGCCATCCTGTGCCAAGTAGGTTTGTCCGCTGGATCCCAGTGCTTCCAAGATCTGATAGCGGCCACCCAGGGTCTGCCCTACCATGGGGAGAGTGCGAACCTTTTCCTTCCGACCCATCATGCCATAGCGACGTGAGACTCAGGCTAACCGTTCACCCTTGCGTTCACGGTGCGGAGCGCCTGGGTGGGATAGAGTCCTCGCCGCATCAGTCCTCCACCGCCATGGCTGAGGTGAGCAGAGCAAAAAGCGAAAGGGGATCCCGACAGCCGCTTTCGGTCAACTTTCTCCCTGGAGCAGGCTGAGTTGCTCAGCGACCTGGGGGATGTTGTTGCAAAACCTGCTTCAAATATCGCCCTGTATGGGATCCGGGGTGCTCAGCCACCTGTTCTGGAGTGCCAACGGCGATGATCTGGCCGCCGCGGTCGCCGCCCTCTGGCCCCAAGTCAATAATCCAATCAGCACAGCGGAGAATGTCCAGGTTATGCTCGATCACCAGCACGGTGTTGCCTGTATCCACCAGCCGTTGCAGGACGTTCAAGAGCTTGTGGACATCGTAAAAAGACAAGCCGGTGGAGGGCTCATCCAGCAGATAGAGGGTTTTGCCGGTGGAGCGGCGGGCCAGTTCTGCGGCCAGCTTGACCCGTTGCGCTTCCCCACCGGAGAGGGTAGGAGCTGGCTGGCCCAGCTTGATGTAATCGAGGCCCACATCGGCCAAGGTCTGCAGGATCTTGGCGGCAGGAGGCAGGGCAGCGAAAAACTCCAGCGCCTCCCCCACCGTCATATCCAGGACTTCGGCGATGTTCTTGCCTTTGTACTTGATCTGCAGGGTTTCGCGGCTGTAGCGGCTGCCCCCACAGACTTCACAGGTGACGTACACATCGGGCAGAAAGTTCATTTCAATCACGTTCACCCCCTGCCCTTTGCAGGCTTCACAGCGCCCCCCCTTGACATTGAAGGAAAAGTGGCCGGATGGGTAGCCTCTGGCCTTGGCATCCAAGGTTTGGGCAAAGGTTTGGCGGATGGGATCAAACAAACCCGTGTAGGTGGCAGGGTTGGAGCGGGGGGTACGGCCAATGGGAGATTGGTCGATGACGATCACCTTGTCGATGTGTTCGATGCCCTCAAGTTCTCCCATCTCCGCGGGTTGGGGCACCTTGTGTCCAAGATGGTGCTGCAGGGCAGGGTAGAGCAATTCGTTGACCAAGGTGGATTTGCCGGAGCCGGAGACGCCTGTAACACAGACCAACTTGCCCAGAGGGATCTCCACATCGATGTGCTTGAGGTTGTTTTTGTGGGCATTGGTGAGCTTGAGGGCAACCGCTTTCCCAGCCCGCCGCTGCGCAGGGGTAGGGATCCGCAGCCGCCCCGAAAGATAAGCTCCGGTGATGGAGCGCTCGCAGGCCATGATGTCCGCCAGGGATCCCTGGGCCACCACTTCCCCCCCGTGGATGCCGGCCCCAGGGCCGATATCGACGATGTGGTCGGCGGCACGGATGGTTTCTTCGTCGTGTTCCACCACGATCAGGGTGTTGCCCAGATCTCGCAGGCGAAACAGGGTTTGCAACAGGCGCTCGTTGTCCCGCTGGTGGAGGCCAATCGAGGGTTCGTCCAACACGTAGAGCACCCCCGTCAAGCCGGAGCCCATCTGGCTGGCCAGCCGGATCCGCTGCGCCTCGCCCCCGGAGAGGGTCATGGCCGGGCGGGCCAGCGTTAGGTAGTCCAGGCCCACATCCACCAAAAACTGCAGCCGGGTTTTGATCTCCCGCAGCACCAGCTCGCCGATCTGCACTTGTCGCGGGGTAAGTTTCAACTGCTCCAGGCGGTGCAGGCAGTCGCGGATGGAGATCTCGGTGAGATCGGTAATGCGGTAGCCGCCGATGCGCACGGCCAGAGCTTCCGGCTTGAGACGGGATCCCCCACAGGCGGAACAGGGACGGTAGGTGAGGTAGGCTTCCAGCTTTTGCCGATAGATTTCGGAAGTGGTTTCCTGGTAGTGCCGCTGCAATTGGGGAATCACCCCCTCATAGCGGCGATAGTACCACCGGCCTCGGTACTGAGATTCTACCTCGGCGATGTAGACCTCCTGGTCGGCGCCGTAGAGGATGATCTGCTGTTGCTGGGGGGTGAGATCACACCAGCGGCTGCTGAGGTCAAAGCCAAAAGCCTTGGCGGCTCCCGCCAACAAAGCCAGATAGTAGGGGTTCTCCCGCTCTGCCCAAGGGGCGATGGCCGCGTACAAGGGGAGCTTGGGATCGGGCACGATCCGCTCGGGGTCGAAGATGGGCTCAAAACCCAGCCCGTGGCAGACAGGACAGGCCCCAATCGGCGAGTTGAAGGAAAACAGGCGCGGCGACAGCTCGCCCATCACCGAACCGTGCTCCGGGCAGGCAAATTGCTCAGAAAAAATCAGCTCCGTTGGCTTGCTGTTCAGGTATTGCCCCGCCGACTCGGCCACCTTTTGCAGCAGCTGTTCTCGCTCCTCTTCCCGCGGCAGCAGCTCCACCACCGCAATTCCTCCCGACTGGCGCAGGCAGGTTGCCAGAGAATCGGCCAGTCGCTCCGCTATGTCGGGGCTCTTGACCAGCCGATCCACCACAACCTCAAGGGTGTGGGTTTTGTTTTTGGCTAACTCGATCTCCTCGCTCAGATCCCGCACCTGGCCATCGACACGCACCCGCACAAACCCCTGGTGTCGCAGGCTTTGTAACAAGTTGGCGTGGGTGCCCTTTTTTCCTTTCACCACCGGCGAAAGCAACTGAAACCGCGTCCGATCCGGCAGAGCCATGATCTGATCCACAATCTGATCCACCGTCTGGGGGGCGATCACCCGGTTGCAATGGGGGCAGTGCGGGATCCCAGCTCGCCCATACAGAAGCCGCAGGTAGTCGTAGATTTCGGTAACGGTGCCGACGGTGGAACGGGGGTTGTGGCTGGTGGACTTTTGATCGATGGAGATGGCCGGACTCAGCCCTTCGATGCGATCCACATCCGGTTTGTCCAGTTGCCCCAAAAACTGTCGCGCATAGGCGCTGAGGGATTCCACATAGCGCCGCTGTCCCTCGGCAAAGATGGTGTCGAAAGCCAAGGAGGACTTGCCCGATCCGGAGACGCCCGTGAATACCACCAGGCGATCGCGCGGGATCCGCAGGTTGACATTTTTGAGGTTGTGCTGCCGCGCCCCCACCACGTGAATTTCGTTTTGGCTGGACATCTCACCACCTTTTCGCGCAGCGTGTCACAGGCATCCCGTCGAGACCGGCGAGTAACAAAATCTTAACGATTCTTAGCTAACGATTCTAATGCTCTTCGCTTTGTCCAAAAGGGGATCCCAGCCGACCAGGGGACGACAAATCGGTAGCAAAAAAGACTTGGCTATGCTGGAAAAGATCGACCCCCAAGGGCCATGACCTGGACACTGCCATCCGTTCAAAAGGTGTTTGTTTACCTGTTGGTGGGGATCGCCTTCACGGCCCTTTGTCTGGGGGATCAGGCTCTGTCGCCACCGGTCATTGCCGTTTGCTTGGCCGCAGGGGCCTGCAGTTGGTTTTGGGAGCCGCCAAGGATTGCTTTTGCCCGCTATGCCCCCCTGTGGATGCCCCTGACGGTGGCGGTGTTGCTTAGCCTGCTGGCTTTGGTTATCTTTGGGATCCTTCCCTTTTCCGATGGGGCCATTGGCTTGGTGCTTTACCTAACGGGGGCCAAGCTGTTTCAGCGGGAACGGGCAGCCGATCACATCCAGTTGGCGGTGCTGTCTCTGCTGCTGATGGCCATTGCCACCCTGTTCAACGAAGACATCAGCTTTGGGCTGCTGTTTTTGCTGTACGTGGGGGTAGGGCTAATCAACCTCACCCTTTACCACCTGCGCCTGCAAGCAGAGCAGCACCCGCAGGCAGCCAGCCAAACCCGTGGCATCAACCTCAACTTTTTGGGCTTTCTCGGATCCCTGGCTTTGCTGGCGGTGATCCTGTCCGTGGCTTTGTTTTTCTTGTTCCCGCGGGTCAGTTTAGGAATTCTGGGTCGCCAGGCCCGCTCGCCGGTGATGACCACTGGCTTTGCCGAAGAAGTCAGCCTGGGAGCATTCGGCACCCTCAAAACCGATAACACCGTTGTCATGCGGGTGGAATTTCCGGCAGGGGTGCCGCCCCGTGTGGAGTCCCTCTACTGGCGCGGGATCAGCTTCGATCGCTACGATGGACGGGCCTGGTCGCGAACGCTAGACCGCTTCATCCCCATTTTCCCCAACGCAGCAGGGGTATTTGATCTCTCTGCCTCCAGCTTGATCCCCACTGCTCCCGACCTGCTGCTTCTCCCCTTGGAGCAGCTTATCTATCTGGAGCCGCTGGTCACCAACACCGTTTTTGGGGTGGCCCCGCTGGTGGAGATGGAATGGCTGGAGCGGGGCGGAGCAGCGACGGTGCAACAAGCTTGGCATCGGCAGAATCGCCGCCTCATCCTGAGCGAGACCGGAGATGTTGGCCATTCTCTGCCTCGGCAGGTGCCCCATCTCTACCGTGCCCGGAGCCGGATCCCAAGGGAGTTGGGCCCGCGCTTGCGCCGGCTGAGCCACGCAGAGCTGCTCAATGCCCTCGATGCGGTTCAACGGGAAGCCTATCTGCAACTACCGCAAGATTTGGATCCGCGCGTTCCGGCTTTGGCGGAGCAGATCACCGCTGGGATCCCTGACGTTTTCAGCAAGATGACCGCCTTGCAGAATTACCTGCTGGAGAACTATGCCTATACCACCGATCTGCCGGATCCCGGCCCTGAACCGCCTTTGGAAGCCTTTCTGTTCACCCATCGGCGGGGCCACTGCGAATATTTCGCCACAGCCCTGACGATACTGGCCCGCAGCATTGGCATCCCGGCCCGGATGGTGAATGGCTTTTTGGGCGGGCGCTGGGTGGCGCAGGAAAATTATCTGGCAGTACGCAATGCCGACGCCCATTCCTGGACGGAGATCCCCTTTGGCTCCTACGGGTGGATCATTTTCGATGCCACACCGGCAGAGGCCAATGTCAGCCGGCGGGAAACCTGGTGGGATCCCCTTCAAGATTTCTACGACAGCTTGCGCTTCCGCTGGTTTAAGTACGTCATCCAGTACGACCTATCCACCCAGCGGCAGATCTGGCGGCAGATCCAGGAGCTGGCCAGCCGCGTAACTGCTCCCCAGGAGCTGGAGGATGCCGGTGCTGGCTTCCGTCGCAGCCTGGTTGCCTTGGGGCAAACGCTGCAGCGGAATGGACTACCGCTACTGGGGGTGGTGGTGATCACCGGCTCTACGGCCTATTGGGGTCGCCGCCGCCGCTATCAGGCCGTGCGCTGGCAGGATGGGGGGTGGATTCTCCTAGCCACTGCCGGCAATGGGGTGGTGATGGGATCCCTGTGGCAGCCTCCGCCCCCCTGGCCCACCTGGATGGTTGGCCTCTTGCTACCGAGTCTGGCCTTTGCTGGGATGCGCTGGATCCCGGCGGCTCTACCCAAGTCGCAGCAGCGCCGCCAGCTTATCTCAAGGCTTTATCTGCAACTGCGGGATCTGGCGACGGCGGTGGGGATCCCAGCCCACCTAGGCCCTGAGGCCTGCCTGGAACACTTGCGCCACTCCGACTTACCACAAGCCCAGGTGGCCATCCAGTTCTTGGAGCGCTACCTGGAGGTTCGCTTCGGTGGGATCCCGTTGGAGGCGGGCGAATTGCAGCGCTGGCAGCAGCAATTCAGACAGCTTAGGCAAGCATGGCAGCCACTGGCCAAAACCCCCAGAAGAGCCGCCTGACCAGAAGGACGGCTATGCCCTGGAGCAAGTACCCCAAAAGCCCTGCGAGAAACCTTGACAGTTATGAGATAGTTAAGAGATAGTTAACAACAGTTATGGACCCTGTAAGCTGGCCTGCCAGAATAGCGGGATAGGAGGCGGCGTACTCACTTTGGGCACGTCGCACACTGGTAAGTTGCTCTGCCCTTGCAAACTCGTCCGAAGCTGTGTTACGTTTCTAACGTTCAGCTTCGAACGAGCAAGGGCGTGTTAGCTATGCGTAGCTATTCTTTGAGGGCGGCTTTGGCTGCAACTTTGTGTCTGCTGTCCTCGTCAGTTTTTTCCTCTAGTGTGGCTCAAGCGGCGCCTAAGCCAACCGGCAACGGTGCAATCTTCTTTCACCCAGATGGAACCTCAGCTTCCCACTGGGACATTACGCGCATTCTCTACAAGGGCCCAGATGGCTTCTTGAACTGGGATCGTCTCCCCGTGATTGCCCCCTATCGCGGGCACCTTCTTGACCAGCTTGGAGGAACTTCCAACGCCGGAGCGGTGATCCATGCCACAGGAACTCGTGTCCACGCCAAGAGCTTTGGGTTGGATCCGGACGGCAAAGAGTACCCCTCTGCCAACGGCACCCTGAACACGATCATGGAAGAGGCTGTGGCGGCAGGCTTGGGTACGGCTCTGGTGCAAACGGGATCCATCATTGAGCCGGGGACGGCTGCCTTCGTTGCCGAGGCTGCTAAGCGCAGTGATTACGAAGAAATTGCCCTGGAAGTAGTGGAGTCGGGGGTAGACATCATCCTCGGCGCTGGCGAGGAATGGCTGCTGCCGGAAGGTGTCCAGGGCCGCTTTGGCCAAGGGAAGCGCAAGGATGGCCGCAACCTGATTGAGGAGGCCAAGAAAAAGGGGTACGCCGTTGTCTACACCCGCGACGAGCTGCTCAAGCTGCCGGCAGATGTCTCTAAGGTTTTGGGGGTGTTCAACGTCGAGGACACCTTCTACGACAAGCCTGAAGAAGAGTTGCGGAAAGAAAACTTGCCCAACTACATCGCCAGCGCCCCCACCATTGCCGAGATGACCGAATTTGCCCTGGCGCGGATCTCCCGCAATCCTAAGGGCTTCTTCGCCGTCATCGAAGAAGAGGGCACTGATAACATGTGCAACAAACTCAATGCCTCTGGCTGCCTGGAGGCCATGAAGCGGGCCGACGATGCCATCGGGGTGATTCTTAACTTCATTGAGAAGAATCCCAAGACCTTCATGATCACCACCAGCGACAGCAATGCCGGTGGCATGCAGTTGGTGGATGTCGAGTCCGCCGATGAGCCGCTGCCCCCTACTGACCCCGAAGGCAGTGGTGCCCCCATTGACGGAGTTGACGGCACCGGTAGCAAGCCGTTTATTTCTGCTCCTGACAAGAATGGCAAGCGCTTTCCCTTTGCCGTGGCTTGGGCTAGCGGAGATGACGTCGGCAGTGGAGTCATTGCTCGCGCTGCGGGCTTGAACGCCCAAGAGTTGGTGCCGACCACCGGGATCCTGAACACGGACATTTATCGGATTCTCTACTTCGTGCTCTTCGGGGAGCGCATCCCCAGCGAGCTGAAGCCCTAGTGTCTGCTGTGGTCACCTGCCTTGGGCGGGTGTTTGCCCCACAAGCTCTGTCCGTCACGGGGGATCCATCCAGTGGATCCCCTTTTTTTATGAGAACCACATAACGGCGAAGGGGCTAGCTCAGCAAAGCAGATAGACGTAGTTCATTTTGCGTTAGAACTGTACTACAGTGGGCTATCATGGAGCCGAGACTGTCCTTTGGGTTTGAGTTTGTTCCACCAACGCGAACTGCGATCTTCAACCATGCCCACTCCCGCTGACTCCTCTCCATCCCCCCTTCTCCAAAGCGACGAGGTTCTCAAGCCTGAGGACTCTGTTCCGCTGAGGGGGACGGTATTGGCGGCCCGTGAGCCTTTTTTGGGGCTGTTGCGGGATCTGGCGCGGGCCTACCAAGCTTTTGAAAATTACGCCGGGGTTCACATTCGGCAAATGGGGCTGACGGCCCCCCAATTCGATGTGTTGGTTACCCTTGGCAATACCCCTGGGATGACCATGAATGTCTTGGCCCAAAAAACGCTGGTGACCAAAGGGACACTGACCGGCATTGTGGATCGCCTGGAACAAAAAGGGCTGGTGCGCCGGGAAGTGCCCCCGGAAAACCGACGCTGCTTTAAGGTCGTGCTGACAGAAGCGGGGGAAAAACTGTTTGAGGAAATTTTCCCGGCCCACGTCGCCTACTTGAAAGAGCGCTTCCAAAAGCTGGATCCCTCGGAGATGGCGCAGATCCAGGCTTGCCTTAAAAAACTGCAGGCTATTTTCTAGCGCTTTCAGCTAGAAATCGCAGGAGCCCCGCACTGTACCCGTAGGGTCAGTGCCGAGAGGAATGCGAGGTTACAATAGAACTATGACCCAAGTCCTGACCGTATCCTGCAAGCTCAAGGTGTCCCAGTCGCAAGCCGCCAAATTGGACGCGA
>NZ_JANSIL010000121.1:0-4704 GCF_047462015.1 Synechococcus sp. R5-13
ACAAACAGAATGCTATCGCTGCATAGTTGAACAGTGATGTTCAGCAGTGTTCAGCGTAAATGTATCAGCAATTCTGCTGGCTGAGAAAGAATCCCCGTCCTTTAGGGCGGGGGGTATGTCAACCAAAAAGGCCCCCATGTATGAATCAGGGGGGCTTTCGTAAGTCCTGGCTTTGCACTTGCCTAGCGAAGTGGGGAATCCAGCAGAATGACCAGGCGTTCTTCCAAAAACTTCAGGTTGGCCAACACTTGACTAAACGCTTCTTCCTGCGTCCAGTCCATAATCTCCATGGTCTTGTGGACTAGAGATTGCACCGGCACCGGCAAGGGGCCGAAGACATCCACCAGCCAGCGCACCGAGAAAGGATCGATGGTAATGTTCCCCTCAGCTCCCGGCCAGCCGTTGATGTTGACAGGCCCGTTGTCCCGAATGGCGTTGAGAAAAGCCTGCTTGGCATCCAACTTCACCAGAAGGGGGTGGGCTTGTACGGTGCCGTTCCACCATTCGTCGTTCGTAAACGGCTCAGCCTTGGGAATGCCGGGGTGCCCGCACCAAAAATCAATCAAGCGGGTCATGTTGGGGAAAATCAGCTCGATGAAGTGAAGCTTTTGCTCCTCGCTTAACTTATTGAGTTGCCGCATCGAGTAGGGCACCGGCTTGGTCAAGACCCTCTCCAACTTCCACTGCTGCCAATTCACCATGCTAATAAACTCGAGGCCGGCCTGCCTCAACATCTCAAACACCTGCGGCACCGTAAAGCCCTTGTCGCTGCGCAGCAGGAAGTTGGCCAGGATCCCCGCTGTGGTTTTGATGGCATCGCCGTTCCAGTGGCTCTTCACAAAGCTGGCGTCGGTGAGCGCTTCCATCACCTCTCGTAGCAGGGGCACCGCTTTGGCTGCCGGCTCGTCCATCACCCCCAGCAGCTCCATCGCATCCTGCATGTTGAAGATAAACTGCCGCTGATAAAGGCTATGAACATTGGTGCGGATGATCCCATCGGGCTTGAGCACCTGCCGCATGCCTTTCAAACCGGCAACCGGGTCGTCCAGTAGGTAGAGAACGTCGTTGCAGGCAATAAAATCAAACTCCTCCCCCAGCGCCGTCATGTCGGTAATGTCCATAACATGAAAGCGGGCGTTTTCAATCTTATGGAACTTAAAGCGCTGCTCTGCCATCTTGATGGACTCCGGCGAAATATCCACACCCACATAGCGAGCGCCGGGGTTGGCCGTTGCCAAAACCAAAGTTTCCCAACCGGAGCCACAGCCGGCATTGAGCATCACCTTGCCTTCCGGCAATACCACCTTGCGATCCCGCAGGTACCTGGCCGTCGTAAGGCTGTTGGCAAACAAGGCAAGGTTGTCGGTAACCGTCTGCTCAATCGGCACATTCGGGTAGGGAAACTCGTCAAACTGCGCCTGTACGGGGTTGGACACAACTTTCTCTGCCATGGCAGTCTTCCTGTTTTTGGGTATCCCAACACTCTTAGCACGCACCCTATCGTACTGCACAGCAAGCAAAAGACTGAGGCAAATCCAGAAAAGCCTGAGGATGGTATAGTGGTGGGGTGTTTTGTAACTACCTAACCTAGAATTCAGGGGAGTCGGGAAGAGGGATCCTTCGATGAGCCCCCGCAAGCGGCTGTTTTGGTTAATGGCAACTTTTCTCCTTGGAATTCTGGCTGCTTGTGGGCTAGCTAGCGGGCCCAGCCTCCTCAGTCGCCCAGAGACTTCATCGCCCGCCCCAGAAGGAGGCGTTGCTGCCTACTACGACGGCAACCCGCAATCGGTAACCATCCGCGATGCCGCCATTGCCTTTGCCATTGCCAGCGGGATCACCCAGCCCAGCCAGATTGTCAGCTTTGTCAACACCGTTTTGCGGGTGCAGCCTCCTCTCACCTTGGCTGAGGTGACCACGGCCGACCCCAATCCGGTGGCCATCTCCGATTTTGATGGGGATGGCACACCAGGCACCGTGCGGGATGCCGCCATTTTGTTTGCCGTTGCCACCTTGCAGACCCGCGATGCCAACCGCATCAACACCTTCGTCAACACCGTTTTGCGGCTGCAACCTCCCCTCAACCTTACGCCTGAACAAGCGGCCAGATTGCCAGGGCCGGGATTTGTTCCGCCCACAGGGCTTCCAACCGCCTCGCCTTCGCCGTCTCCACCTGGGATCCCCACCCTGGGGGTGCCGCAGGCGGTTACAGGGCGCTTGACCACCAGTAGCCCTCGGGATCCCCGTCGTCCTACTCACTTCATTCAGGATTTCCTGCTCAGCGCGCCTGCGGGGCAAACGGTGCGGATCCAGCTTTCCAGTATCGACTTCGATACTTACCTTTTCATCGTTAACCAGGCTACCGGCGAGGTGATTGCCGAAAACGACGACTTTGGGGAGAGTACAAACTCCCAACTAGACCTGGTTGTGCAAGCTGGAATCAACTACTTGGTGCGGGTTAGCAGTTACGACCCTGGTGCTACGGGTGCTTTCCAGCTTAGGACTGCTCTGGTTGCCCCGGCACCCACTCCTTCTCCCACGGCTTCGCCCACTCCCTCTGCTGGCGGCTTCAACATCGAGATTGAATTCATCGACAACAGCCTCAGCCCTTCCCAGCGCAACATCGTTCTGCAAGCGGCCCGGCGCTGGGAGCAGATCATCACCGGGGATCTGCCTGATGTAACCGTAACTCTGGAGGCTGGCTTCTGCGGAGCTGGTTTCCCCCCGACTCCCCTGGTCAATCGTCCTGTGGATGATCTCTTGGTTCAAGTAACCGGCGCCCGGCTCCTCTCCAGCCCCCCTGAGAGTGATGGTCCGGGTAGGGTTGTGGGTCAAGCGGGCCCCTGTGGCCCCCTTCGGCCCGGGATCGGCATCATCCCTTATGCCAGGATAGGGATCGACCCGGCAGATCTGGGTCGCTTAGAGGATCGGGGATCCCTGTTTGACGTTGTCCTGCACGAGCTGGGCCATGCTCTGGGGTTTGGCACCGTCCCCAACTGGCGTCCTCTTCTCCTCAACAGCGGCACCTCCAACCCGCGCTTTGCCGGCCGGCAGGCCACTGCTGAGTACAACAGCCTGGGCGGATCTGGGAATGTGCCGGTGGAGGTTGAGCCACCTCCCGAAGGTCACTGGCGGCGAACCCTAGGGTTGGAGCTGATGACGCCGGTGCTGCCACCGCCACCTGCACGCCCTGCTCTTAGTCGTATTACGGCTGCAGCCATGCAAGACTTGGGGTTCACGGGCGTCAACCTGTCTGCTGCGGATCCCTATACCCTGCCGCCAGAGGGACGCATCCGACCAGGGGAGGGGCTTTTCCTGGGGAACGATGCGGTTTTTGGCCCAATTGGGGGAGAGCTCCGCTTGCTTCCCTGAGGACCTGCTAACCCCAGGGAGATGCCCAGCCTAGCCTAGGGCGGCAACAAAAAAAGGCCCCGCTGGGAGTCTGCTAGGAGAAGGGAAGCGCGACGCAGCTCTTGTCCTAGGACAAGACCTGAGCTACGGATGGTCCTGCGGCTGTTGCCCGGCATGGCCACTTTGGCATAGAAAAGGCTCCTCAGTGGGGGCCAAAAAGGAAAGAGGTGGGAAAGGTTAGGGACAAGAAAAGCCAGAGGTTACATATCGCTTTTCTCGAGCTGGTGGTGATGTAGAGAAGCCGTCGAAGGTGTTGTTGTCAATTATGGGAGTGGGAACCAAATTTCCCGCCTGTTTATAGATAGCAATACTGGTATTACCTCGAGGAGCGTTTGTGAAGGTGTTGCCTTGCACAGTCACAGTGCCACTAGCGCCACTAGCGTTAACACAAACTCCAATTGCTATTCTTCCTGAAGCTCCTTCTCTTACCTGAATTGACGATCCTTCCACTCTTCCAGAAGCAATGGGGCCTGAGAGGACAACAGCGAAAACATTGCCATTGCTTCCTGTGGCTGTAATCGCGCTCAAGCTTACAGTGCTTCCATCCACCTCCACAGAGCCGGAAGCTGTGTTCCCATAGATACCTACAACGCCCTGAGCGGTCCCTGACCCTGCAGCCACAACGGAACTACCATTAGTGACCTTCAAGGTACCCCTGCCCTCGTGAAGAATGCCAGTAACAAAGTCTTGGTTGCTTGGAATGGTAATGCGTACGTTCTCAAGAGTAACAGTGCCTGAAACTGATGGTGGTACATGAACACATTTGTCGCCTCTACCAACTCCCCCGGCCCCGCTAGTGGTAATACCTGTGCAGTCAATAACCATGTCTTTCAAAGGCGTGCCCTCCGCATTGAGCGTAATGGCAGCTGCATTAGCGCCAGTACCGCTGGGACCACCGGGATCCCTGCTCTCAATCTTGAACCCTTGAAGCCTGTAGCCTTTGTTGAGAGTTAAAAGCTTATCGTTCAGCTTGAGTGTGAAATTAACGCCGCTGTCAGGAAGCACCGTGACGGATCCAGCTGTCAAAGTCAGACTATTGATGTCGGTGCTACTAACCTCCTCCGTTCCGTCGTAAATGATCCTTACAATCACATTTGTCCCGCCGCCAAGACTGGCTGCGGTCTGAACTGCAGTGGATCGCAGCACATGCTTCACAGTTTTGAACGGCTCGAGAGGTGAGGTACCTGGGAGATTATCACGGCCTATGAGTGGATGCACATAGAACTGAGCAGGTGTCGGCGTTGGCGTGGGTGTCGGTGTCGGCGTGGGGGTGGGTGTTGGCGTTGGGGTGGGTGT
>NZ_JANSIL010000122.1:0-12927 GCF_047462015.1 Synechococcus sp. R5-13
AGCAGAGCAGGCTCAGGGCTACTGAAAGCCCGCTCCGTACCGCTTAGCGGTCGGAGCCGGGTAGTTTACACGCCCGTCCATTCCAAGCCCCGCTACAGCTATCTGCAAAACTATCCGCTCTCTCCCACCCCCAAGGCAACAACAGGCGGTCAGGGAAAGAGCGGTCTAGCGGGCCTTCAACTGGAACCTGACTGCCGGGAGGAACTCCAAGCGAGCCAGAACGTGAAGACTCTTCAGCAGACTGAAGGATCTAAGTTCAGACCGTTAGAGAACAGCCCCGGCGCACAGCCGGCTGAACCCAACTTGACGACCCTTACAACTACTACTATCTGGCATCCGCAGGAACCTCCCTTACTAAACGACACCCTGAGACTAGCACAAATCTTTTCTTGTTTTCTCGATCAGGGAGTTCATGCGGTGGTTTGTTGGAGCCGTTTGAGAGCTCCAGGCGCTCTGGGTGACCGTGGGCTTCGGATCCCCTGTCCCACAAGAGGGGTGAGGGATGGACTGCTGAGGATGAGGCGACAGCGTAGGATAGAGAGACGCCCTTTAGGTTGCTCGAGTTGCCGTGGACTACAAAAGTACCCTCAACCTGCCCCAAACTCAGTTTCCCATGCGGGCAGAGGCCGCCAAGAGAGAACCCGCCATTCAAGCCTTTTGGCAGGAAGAGCAAATCTACCAGCGCCTTGCCGACCACAATCCTGGGGATCCCTTTGTCCTGCACGATGGACCGCCCTACGCCAATGGCGATATCCACATGGGCACCACCCTCAACAAGATCCTCAAGGACATTGTGAACAAGTACCACATCCTGCAGGGGCGCAAGGTGCGCTACGTGCCCGGCTGGGATTGCCACGGCCTGCCCATCGAACTGAAAGTGTTGCAAAGCCTCACCCCGCAGGAGCGGGAAAACCTCACCCCTCTGCAGCTGCGACAAAAAGCCAAGGAGTACGCCCTGCACTACGTTGATGTGCAGCGGGCCAGTTTTCAGCGCCTGGGGGTATGGGGATCCTGGGATCGGCCCTACCTGACGCTGTCGCCGGAGTACGAAGCCGCACAGATTGAGGTGTTTGGACAAATGGTCCTCAAGGGCTACATCTACCGCGGCCTCAAACCCGTCCACTGGAGCCCCAGCTCCCAGACGGCTCTGGCGGAAGCGGAGCTGGAGTACCCTGACAACCACATCTCCCCCAGCATCTACGTGGCCTTTCCCCTGCAGAGCCTCAGCCCGGCGGCGCAGCCGGTTTTGGAGCCTTTCATGCCGGGCCTGCGGGCAGCCATCTGGACCACCACCCCTTGGACGATCCCGGCCAACCTGGCTCTCTGCTTTAACCCCAAGCTCACCTATGCAGTGGTGGAGTCTCCCCGCTTCGGCCTGCTGTTGATCGCCGCCGATCTGCGGGAGCGGCTGGAGAAGGTTCTGGAGACGCCTCTGGAGATCAAGGCTACCCTGCCGGGATCCGCCCTGGAATACAGTCAAGGACGGCACCCCCTCTTTGACCGCGCCAGCCTCTGCGTGCTGGGGGACTATGTCACCACCGAGTCCGGCACCGGCATTGTGCACACAGCTCCGGGGCATGGGGAAGATGACTTCAAAACCGGCCAAAAGTATGGTCTGCCCATTCTCAGCCCTGTGGACGATCAGGGGAGATTTACCGCCGAGGCCGGATCCCAGTTCGTCGGGTTGGATGTGCTCTCCAAGAAGCCGGAGACCAGCGGCAATGCTGCTGTCATCCAGGCTCTGCAGGCTGCGGGGGCTTTGCTCAAGGAAGAGCCCTACAACCACAAATATCCCTACGACTGGCGCACGAAAGAGCCAACGATTTTCCGGGCCACCGAGCAGTGGTTTGCGTCTGTAGCTGGCTTCCGGGAGCTGGCCCTGCAGGCCATTAAAACCGTGAAATGGATCCCGGCCATCGGGGAGAACCGCATCACTGCTATGGTGTCGGAGCGCTCGGATTGGTGTATTTCCCGCCAGCGGGCTTGGGGTGTGCCCATCCCCGTCTTTTACGACGAAGAAACCGGCGAGCCCTTGCTCACCGCCGAGACCCTCGACCACATCAAGGCCATCTTCGCCCAAGAGGGATCCGACGCCTGGTGGAAGCGCCCGGTGGAGGAGTTGCTGCCGGAGAAGTACCGCCACAATGGCCGCACCTACCGCAAGGGCACAGACACCATGGACGTGTGGTTTGACTCCGGCTCCTCCTGGGCAGCGGTGGCCAAGGCCCAAGGGCTGGGCTACCCGGTGGATCTGTATTTGGAAGGCTCCGACCAACACCGAGGCTGGTTCCAATCCAGTTTGCTCACCTCCGTGGCCGTCAACGGCCATGCCCCCTACAAGGCGGTGCTCACCCATGGGTTTGTGCTGGACGAGAAAGGCCAGAAAATGAGCAAGTCCCTGGGCAATGTCATCGATCCGCTGGTGTTAATCAACGGCGGCAAAGATCCCCAGACGGATCCCGCCTACGGGGCGGATGTGCTGCGCCTGTGGGTCTCCAGTGTGGACTACTCCGGGGATGTGCCGCTGGGTAAGACCATTCTTGGGCAAATGGCGGATGTATATCGCAAAATCCGCAACACAGCTCGCTTTTTGCTGAGCAACCTCTACGACTTCAATCCAACTCAGGATGCCGTTCCTTTTGCAGCCTTGACGGAGCTAGACCGCTACATTTTGCACCGCCTGCACGAGGTGGGATCCGAGATCGGCGAATCTTTTGCCAGCTATCAGTTCTACCGCTTTTTCCAGGCGATTCAGAACTTCTGTGTGGTGGATCTCTCCAACTTTTACCTGGATATTGCCAAGGATCGCCTCTACATTAGCCATGCCCAAAGTCTACGGCGGCGCCAATGTCAAACGGTGCTCTCCCTGTTGCTGGAGAACTTGGCCAAGGCCATCGCCCCCGTTCTCTCCCACCTGGCCGAAGAGATTTGGAGCCATCTGCCCTATCCCAAGCCCACCCGTTCGGTGTTTGAGGGGGGGTGGATGAAGCTGCCGGAGCACTGGCGGGATCCCCAGTTGGCGGCCATTTGGGAGCAGCTGCGAGAGGTGCGCCAAGAGGTGAACAAGGCTCTGGAGCAAGCCCGTACCGGTCGCGTTAGCGGGACGGAGTCCTTTAAGCCCATCGGCGCTTCCACCGAGGCCAAGGTAATCCTGAAGGTAGCGGATCCCAGCCTATACGCTCTTTTGCAGGAGCGGGCTGCCGAGTTGCGCTACTTGTTCATCACCTCACAGGTGGAACTGGAGAAAACCTCAGGTCAAGGCTTGGAGGTCTCTGTTTTTCCGGCTGACGGCCAAAAGTGCGTGCGCTGCTGGAACTATTCCACCCGTGTGGGGGAATTTGCCGAGCATCCAGAGCTGTGTGAGCGTTGCGTAGCCGCTCTGGCCGGGGAGTTTTGAATTCGGGACCCCGTCCCGCTGGCGGGAAGGGATCCCCCTCTTTGAATTGGCTCTTTCTCCGGACAGGTCTTGTCGGCCTTCTTCAGGATCGAGGGGTGGAGCTGCCGGAGGGGATCTCCTCAACATGGGTGTGCAACACCTTGCCGCACAGGGTTTTCTCCAGCCAGGGAGTCGCTGGCGATCGGGAGTGGAGGGTGGCAACAGAAACCGTCCAGGGGTGGGTGGGATCAAACAGCACCCAGTCGCTGTGGGGGGTAAGGGTGGGCGGATCTAGGTTTAGGCAGCGGGCCGGGTACAGGCTGAGGGCAGACCACAGTTGCAGCGCCGTCAGGGATCCCGTTTCTACCAAATGGTGCCACAGCAGCGGCAGGGCCAGCTCCAGGCCCATCGCCCCCGGCGGAGCATCGGCAAAGGGCAGGGTTTTCTCTTCGTAGGTGTAGGGGTGGTGATCCGTCGCGATCCCCAAGTTGCCGGAACGGATCCCGGCGATCAGAGCCTCTCGGTCGCCGGCGCTGGGAAGAGGGGGCAGAAGGCGAAGGTGGGGATCGTAGCGGTGCTCAAAGACGGCCTCTTCGGACAAGATCAGGTGCATCCAAGTGGCGCTGGCGGTAACCGGCAGTCCTTCGGCTTGGGCCTGTTGGATCAGCTCCAGGCTGCGGGCTTGGCTCAGGCGCATAATATGCACAGGCGGAGGGGAAGGAACGCTCCTGATCACCTCCAAGAGACGGGCCAGAGCGGCAGTTTCGGCACTGGCAGGGATCCCTTTCAGCCCTAGGCGCAGCGCCCAGATCCCTTCGTAGAGGCTGCCTTGCCCGGCCAAGGTGGGATCCCAGGCCCAGAGCAGCAGGGGTTTCTTCCCCAGCCGCAAATACTCCAGAGCCCGCCGCAGCAGAGCCAGGGAGCGCAGCGGCTGAACTTCTGCAAAACCAACTGCTCCCGCTTGCGCCAGTTCTCCCCAGGGGGTTGGAGTTTCTCCTTGGCCACCCACGCTCAGGGCAGCCCAGGGCAGCCAGCGGGGATCCCCCAATTGGCGGGGGTAGCGGTTCAGGTGTTCCGGGTGATCCAGCACCGGAAATAGGCCGGTTCCAGGAAGGGGGGTGGGCAGAAGCCCCACCTGGGTAAAGCCTCCCGCCAAAGCCGCTGCAGCCAAAGAGGTCAGGGTTTCCCGACTGTGGGCCAGAAAGTGCTCCGCACCGCTTACGCGACCGCTGCCAACCATCTCGCCGCTGTGGGCATACAGATCCAGCAAACCCGGCCCCACCACCCAGCCTGAGCCATCGATGGTGGGGATGTCGGCAGGGATCCCTGCCGGCTCGGTGGCCCGCAGACGACCCTCCTGCAACCACACATCGGTTACTTCATCCCGCTGGCGCAAGGGATCCAACAGGCGCACTCCCTGGAGATGCACATTTTGTCCTGTTAGTCGTCCTGTTAGCTCGCGGAGAGGGGATGAGCCCATCTTTACAAAGCTCCAGCGGTGGTGCAGTCCAAGATCTGGCCCGACAGATGGGTGGTGAGGTTCAACACCTTCAAAACCGGGGCACCCTCCTTGCCTTCTGGATAGTCGATCACCGTAATGGCGCCATTCCCCTGCTTGAAGATCCAAAAGGCTTGGGGGGAAAGGTCAAACAACTGACAGATGATCGCCTTGTTGATGGCATCGTGGGCAACAACAACCGCCGTGCCCTGAGGAAACTGGGCTGCGGTGATGGCCAAAAGCTCCTGCCAAGCGGAGCGAGTGCGCTCCCACACCTGGTGAAGGTTTTCCCCATTGGGCATCTGCACACTGGCGGGATCCCGTTGCCAGCGCTCCAGCTCGCCGGGGTATTCGGCTTCGACTTCGCTTTGCAGCTTGCCCTCCCAGTCGCCGTGGCAGATCTCTTGCAAGTCGGGCATTGGGCGCAAAATGAGGTTGCTGTGGTTGCTGCAGATGGCATCGGCTGTGGCCCAAGGGCGCTTCAGGGGGCTGGAGAAGGCCAGTTGCAGGGGTTGAGTGGCCAAAAATTCTGCCACCTTGGCTGCCTGTTCCTCCCCGGTGGCATTGAGGGGGATATCCCGCTGCCCCTGAAAACGGCGCTCTCGGTTCCATTGAGTTTCCCCATGCCGCACCAGCAAGATGCGCATCCCCTGCTTGCGCTTGGGCAGGGCTGGGCCGAGGTGAGCGGTGATGTTCAGAGATTCCAGTTGTGGCGGCCCCTGCAGGCCCTCGGGAAAATTGAGAACGCTGATGGCGCAGTTATCCTGCCCAAGGCGGTGATAGTGGTGTGGCCCCAGGCCGATGGCGGTGCTGACCAGGGCGCGATTGATGCCGCTGTGGCCCACGATGAGGATATTGAGGGTCTGCCTTGGGGAGGGATCCGCTCCATGGTTCCAGAGGCCTGCAGCCGATTGCAGATGGAAAGCCAGCATTTCCCAAAACCCCTGCGCCTGCTGCCAGAGATCCCGCACCGGAAAGCGGCCCTCTAGCTCCAGGGTGTCGGGATGGTGCCGCCACAGGTGGTAATCTTCGGGGTATTTCTCCTGCACCTCGGCAAAGGTCAGCCCTTCCCAGGCCGTCAGGTCGATCTCCCGCAGTTGATCGGTAACGTGCAGAGGGATCCCTTCTCGGTCTTTCAAAATGACGCGAGCGGTATCGAGGGCGCGAGACAGGGGGCTGCAATAGGCGCAATCCAACGGGATCCCGGCCAGGGCCTCGGCTACACGCTGCGCCTGCACTTCTCCAGTGGGGGTGAGCCGGGAGAGATCGGAGCGGCCTTGAATGCGATTTTCCAGGTTAAAGGTGCTCTCACCATGGCGCACGATCAAGATGCGCAGGGCAGGCTGGTCGCGGTAGCGGGACGGAGTCCTTGCCATCGCTTGCATGGACTTACTCATCGCAGTAGCGGGACGGAGTCCTTAGAACACCTTCTAGAGTACCGCCACTGGGCGGCGCTCGCCTTCGTCAATTCACTGGTTGGGCTGCCGACTGAGGCGTATTTGGGCTGGTCGCCGCTTGTGATGGGGGCATCTTTGGAGAATGGCCGCGCTGCGTTTCCGCTGGCAGAGGTTTTGGTTGAATGGACGTTGGCGAAGGGGGCCGGCTTGGTGCTCCTTGCCCTTGTTGTGGTGCTGTTGGCGCAGTTTTTCCCTCCACTGCTCCCTCAGGAGAGCCCCCTGCCACCGATAGAATCCGAGAAGACAAAGTGTAGGATCCCTGAAGGCGGATCCCTCTTGCCTGGACAAGCGCTGCCATGGTTTCTCCACAATTGGCTTGGGATCCCGGATCCCTGACCGAAAGCCCCAACCCGGCTACAGCCGAGATCGACCGTCTCAGCACCTGGGAACTGGTGAAACGGATCAACGCCGAGGATCGGCAGGTGCCGGAAGCGGTGGCTGCTCAAGCAGAGCCGATTGCCCAAGCCATCGATGCCATTGCCGAGCGGATGAGTCGCGGCGGGCGGCTGATCTATATCGGGGCAGGAACCTCAGGTCGGCTGGGGGTGCTGGATGCGGCTGAGTGCCCGCCCACTTTTGGCACTTCCCCCACCCAGGTGGTGGCTTTGATCGCCGGGGGAGAAAGGGCCCTGACCCAGGCGGTAGAAGGCGCAGAGGATGACGCGGAAGCGGCTGCCCGCGCTCTGGAGAGTCTCCACCTCCAAGCTCAAGATAGTGTGGTGGGAATTGCCGCCAGCGGTCGTACCCCCTATGTGCTGGGTGGGATCCAAGCCGCCAGAAGTATTGGGGCGCTCACGATTGGCCTGGCCTGCAATCACCCTTCCCCGCTAACCGAGCAGGTGGACATTGCCATTGCCCCTTTGGTGGGGCCGGAGGTGATCCTCGGATCCACCCGCATGAAAGCCGGCACAGCCCAAAAGCTGGTGTTGAACACGATCTCCACTGGAGTGATGATCCGCTTGGGCAAGACCTATGGCAACCTAATGGTGGATCTCCAGGCCAGCAATGCCAAGCTCAAGCAACGGGCGGAGCGAATGGTGGCCCTAGCCTGCGATCTGGATCCCACTACAGCTGCCCAATTGCTGCAGGCTTGTGATGGAGAGGTGAAAACCGCGATCCTTGTGGCCTTGATGGGGTGCTCTGCTCAGGAAGCTCGTCAGCACTTGCAACAGGCCCAGGGCAACATTCGCCAGGTGCTTGATTCCGTTCTGGCGCAGCGGCGGTGACAATAGTTGAATGGCTTGTCCATGAGCGTTTGCGGCTACCTCTACACGCCTTCCCATGCCCCTTTGCCGGAACAGGAGTTGGCCTGGCTCCAGGGGCGAGGGGCCGATCCCATCCTGCACGATTGGGGATCCCGAACTCATTTGGAGGAGCTGTTCCGGCGCATCACAGCCGGCTGGGTGCAGGAAGTGCTGCTCTTGCGCCTGTCAGATCTGGGGGATCGGGCGGATGAAATCCACGAGCGGCTGCTGCAAATCCAACACTCCGGGATCCGCCTCAGCTTGGTCACCGAATCCGGCCTGCAAACCCCCACCAAGGCTGCCGATTGGATCCCCCTGCTGGCCGAGATCCCCCATCAGTTGCAAAGCCGCCGCCTCTGCTGCAGCCAAGCCCAAAACCGCCTGGCGGGCAAACCCCCCCCTGGCCCTGCCCCCTTTGGCTACCGCCGCGAAGGGGAACGCTACGTGCTGGATCGCCGGCAGGCCAGCATCGTTCAGGATTTTTTCCAGCACTTTCTCCTCTACGGATCCCTGCGGCAGGCGGTGCGCTTCTTGGAGGAAAAACACCACAAGCGGATTTCTGTGGCCACCGGACGCAACTGGCTGCTCAACCCGGTGTACCGCGGGGATCTGGCCTATGCCGACGGCACCACCCTGCGGGACACTCACCCGGCCCTTCTCAGCCGCACGGAAGCCGCCCAGATCGATCGCTGGCTCAAACGCAACCAAGGGATCCCGCGTCGCAGCGCCAGTGCTCCCCGCGCTTTGGCCGGCCTGGTTCATTGCTGCGCTTGTGGCAGCCTTCTGCGCATTGTGCAAACCACCCCTCGCAAGGGGAAAAAGAACGGATCCCCCTACCTCTATCTGCGCTGCCAAACCTGTCGCTACAGCCTCCCCTACACCGAAGTCCTGCAGGAGGTGATCCGGCAGGTGTGCGAACAACTGCCCCAACGCGCCCAGCAACTGGATCGACAAGCCCTCACCCAAGTCCGCCAAGAGCTGCAAGCCCAAATCCAGGCCAACGCCGAGCGGCTGCGGCAATTGGAAGAGCTGCAGCAATCTGGACTAATGGACGAGGCCTCCCTGGCCCAGCGTCGCTACCAGTTGCGAGCAGAGACGGCCCGCTTGGCCCAAAAGCTGGAGCAACTCCCCCCCGCCAACCTCACCCAGACCATCCAAACCCTCTCCATCCCGCCCTTCTGGCAAGACCTCAGCGAGACCGAACGGCGTGCCTACCTGCGGGAATTCCTGCGCAGGATCGAGGTGGATTCTGCAGGAGCGGTGCGAGTTACGTTTGCCTTCGATCCCTGAGAGCGAAGGGTTCCCCCCACCTTCCCCCCAGAATTGAGACCATTCTTGATTCTTTCTCAGCCCAGACCTGCCTCAGCGCCAAGCCAAGAGGACGGGATCAGCGCCATGGCATAGCTGAATCCTTCCCGATTTGGGTGAATTGTCATCTGGAATTGTTTTCTTTTGATCACTGATGAAAGTATATCTAAAACTAAAATCGGGAAAAACATCAAAAATCGACTTGAGAAGCCCTGGGAACTTTCTTAGGACCATTTGCAAGATCTGGGAACCTCTAGCTTTTTGAGGGATCCACCTTTATCCTTCGCAACAGTTCTCAGGGGGCGGGTTGGCTGCCGATAATGTCCCTTGTCTGCCCCATGGAGGAACGCGCTGTGAAATTGGCGGTTTACGGAAAAGGTGGGATCGGCAAATCCACCACCAGTTGCAACATCTCGGTGGCCTTGGCCAGGCGGGGCAAAAAGGTCTTGCAGATTGGCTGTGATCCCAAGCACGACAGCACCTTCACCCTGACCGGCTTTCTCATCCCCACCATCATCGACACCCTGGAAGCCAAGGGCTATCACCACGAAGACATCTACCCAGAAGATGTGATCTACCGCGGCTACGGCGGCGTGGACTGCGTGGAAGCGGGTGGGCCCCCGGCAGGGGCCGGCTGTGGCGGCTATGTGGTGGGGGAAACCGTCAAACTCCTGAAGGAGCTGAATGCCTTCGATGAGTACGACGTCATCCTCTTCGATGTGCTGGGGGATGTGGTGTGCGGCGGTTTTGCGGCTCCCCTCAACTACGCCGACTACTGCCTGATCGTAACCGACAACGGCTTTGATGCCCTGTTTGCCGCCAATCGGATTGCTGCCTCGGTGCGAGAAAAGGCCAAAACCCGCAAGCTGCGGTTGGCCGGGCTGATCGGCAATCGCACCAGTAAGCGGGATCTGATTGACAAATACGTCTCGGCAGTTCCCATGCCGGTTATCGAGGTGCTTCCCCTCATTGAAGATATTCGCGTCTCGCGGGTCAAGGGCAAAACCCTCTTCGAGATGGCGGAAACCGATCCCAGCCTGGAGCCCGTCTGCCAGTACTACCTGAACATCGCCGATGAGCTGCTGGCCCGTCCGGAAGGGATCGTGCCCCAACCTGCCGAGGATCGGGAGCTGTTTGCTTTGCTCTCCGACTTTTACAACACTCCAGCCCGCCAACTGGCCTTGGTGTAAGGGATCCCCTGCCAGCGGGGGCAGTGTGTCCAAAAATGAAGCCACTGTTTCGGAAGACTGTCGCAAACCTTATCAATTTGTTGTCCGATCCGCTTTCCCCCCCAAGATGGATCCTGTAGGGATCTCGCTTTGGGAAGGAAATGGCACAGGAGTTGGATATGCAAGGACAAGAGCAACCCACCGTCGTGATTACCGGAGCTTCCTCGGGTGTTGGCCTATACTCAGCTTTGGCCTTGGCCAAGCGCGGCTGGCACGTGGTGATGGCCTGTCGGGATCTGGACAAAGCCTACCGGGCGGCCCAGCAAGTGGGGATCCCCCAGGGCAGCTATACCCTGATGCAGATCGATCTGGCCAGCTTGGCCAGCGTGCGGCGGTTTGTCGAGCAATTCCGCAACTGGGGCCGTTCCTTGGACGCCTTGGTCTGTAATGCCGCCATCTACATGCCCCTGCTCAAGCAGCCCTTGCGCAGCCCGGAAGGATATGAGCTGACCATGGCCACCAACCATCTGGGGCATTTCTTGCTCTGCCATTTGATGTTGGAGGATCTGAAACGCTCCACCTATCCAGATCGGCGGCTGGTGATCTTGGGCACGGTTACCCACAATCCCAAGGAGCTGGGGGGTAAGATCCCACCCCAACCCCACCTGGGGGATCTGCGGGGATTTGCCCAGGGCTTTAAGGATCCCATCAGCATGGCGGACGGCGGCAAATTTGAACCGGTGAAAGCCTACAAAGACAGCAAAGTCTGCAATATCCTCACCATGCGCGAGCTGCACCGCCGCTTCCACGAAAGCACTGGCATCACCTTCCTCTCCCTCTATCCGGGGTGTGTAGCCACCACGGCTCTGTTCCGCCATCACTATCCCCTGTTTCAAAAACTTTTCCCCTGGTTTCAAAAAAACATCACGGGCGGATTTGTTTCTCAGGAATTGGCCGGAGAGCGGGTGGCCCAAGTGGTGGCCGATCCCGAGTTTCGTCGGTCGGGATTCTACTGGAGCTGGGGTAACCGGCAACGCAAGAATGCCAAGCCCTTTAACCAAGAAGTCTCTGACGAGGCGGCAGACGATGCCAAGGCCAAATTGCTTTGGGATCTCAGCGAAAAATTGGTGGGTGTGCCCCAGTTGGTAGCCCTCTAGTTGGCAACGTTCCCTTCTTTTATGTTTTTAGGAGACGAGCATGAATGCTGCTTTGGATAGTGCCAACGCCCTTAACTTCCAGTGCGAAACCGGCAACTACCATACCTTTTGCCCGATTAGTTGTGTAGCTTGGCTTTATCAAAAAATTGAAGACAGCTTCTTTTTGGTCATCGGCACCAAAACCTGTGGCTACTTTCTGCAAAACGCCATGGGGGTGATGATCTTTGCCGAGCCCCGCTATGCCATGGCGGAGCTGGAAGAGGGGGATATTAGCGCCAAGCTCAACGACTATGAGGAGCTGAAGCGGCTGTGCCTGCAAATTCAGCGGGATCGCAATCCCAGCGTGATTGTTTGGATCGGCACCTGCACCACCGAGATCATCAAAATGGATCTGGAGGGCCTAGCCCAGAAGCTGGAGGGGGAGATTGGGATCCCGATTGTGGTGGCCCGGGCCAATGGCCTCGACTACGCTTTTACCCAAGGGGAAGATACGGTTTTGGCCTCGATGGCTCAGCGCTGCCCAGAGCAGGTGCGGGCAGAGGAGCAGGAAACCCGCGGGGGTCTCCAGGCGCTTTTTTACGGGCTCCGCTCTGGAACAAAGAAAGAGGAGGAAGGCTTCCACAAGCATCCTCCCTTGGTGATCTTCGGCTCGGTGCCCGATCCGGTGGTGACCCAACTCACCCTGGAGCTGAAGAAACACGGGATCCGCGTCTCCGGCTGGTTGCCGGCCAAACGCTATGGGGAGCTGCCGGCCATCGAGCCGGGCACCTATGTGGTGGGGGTGAATCCTTTCCTCAGCCGCACGGCCACCACGCTGGTACGCCGTAAAAAGGCTAAGCTCATCACCGCTCCTTTTCCCATCGGGCCGGATGGCACCCGCGCCTGGATAGAAGCCATTGCCCGCGAATTGGGGATCCCGACGCCAGGCTTGGCAGAGCGGGAAGCGGAAGTGTGGAGCCATCCCCAAGTTCGGGATTATCTGGAGCTGGTGCGGGGCAAGAGCGTTTTCTTCATGGGCGATAACCTGCTGGAGATCTCGCTGGCCCGTTTCTTGGTGCGCTGTGGCATGACGGTGCAGGAAATTGGGATCCCTTACATGGACAAACGCTACCAAGCGGCTGAGCTGGCCCTCTTGGAGCGCACCTGCGAAGAGATGGGGGTACCCAAGCCCACCATCGTAGAGAAGCCGGATAACTACAACCAAATCCAGCGCATCAAGGCCCTGCAGCCGGATCTGGTGATCACAGGTATGGCCCACGCCAACCCCCTAGAGGCACGGGGGATAACCACCAAGTGGTCGGTGGAGTTTACCTTCGCCCAGATCCACGGCTTCGGCAACACCCAGGCTCTGCTGGAGCTGGTGACCCGACCGCTGCGGCGCAATGCTGCCCTCAAAGGCTTGGGTTGGGAGCGGCTGGTGCGAGAAGAAGCCCCTATCTAACCTTCTGGCTCCTCATTGTCAAACAGTAGACCGTCTAGGTGATCCGGCAGTTGCTGCCGGTCGATCCAGACCATGCCCGCCAGAATAGCCTCGGCCTCGTTTTGAAAGTAGCCGTAGGCTTTGGCGCCAATCTCCGGCTCGAAAGAGCCATCTTGCTGGAGCAGCCGGCAGCGAAAGATAAACCCCTTCTCTGTAGCTTGGGTGGTGATGCTGATACATTTACGCTGAACACTGCTGAACATCACTGTTCAACTATGCAGCGATAGCATTCTGTTTG
>NZ_JANSIL010000123.1:0-2011 GCF_047462015.1 Synechococcus sp. R5-13
TCCGTACTGAACATATTATACATTATTTTCAGTATAGTTGAGCTTATTATTGACTAGAGTCATGCTCCAAGGATCCTCACAATGCCACACTCCATCTGCAACGGGCCAGACCCTATCTTAAAATGAGGCAGGGGCGCTTTGCCGCCGGGCTTGTCTGCTGCCAGTCCTTGCGCACTTGCCACTTCCATGCCGACAGGATCCCATCTCTCCCCGACCGGCCAGACCATCAGACAGCAGGTGGCCCAGTTGGACGAGGGATCCCGTCGCGACAAGGCTTGGCTGGGGGATGCGGTGTTGAGCTTGTTTGCCCGGCAGTGGCTGCTTGGGCCACCTCAAGACTGGCAAGTGCCCTCCCCGCCCAGTTGTGACCTGAATCGCGCAGAACTCTTCACGTGGCTGACCTCCAACCAATTTTTGTCGGCCTTCAGGGATCCCACGCAGGTTGAGGCGGAAATCGGCCTGATTTACGAAAAAGAAGGTCTACAAGCAGCGTTTGAATATATCCGGGCGCACCTGCTGCCTCTGTTTGTAAGGCAGGTGAACAACCGCGCCAAAGCTCTGCGTGGCAAACGCCACTAGCCGGTTTCTGAGCGAAGCAAGAGCGCGGCAGGATTGCTGGACAGGTCGCCTCTTGAGGGGGAAGCGGAATTAATGGGAAGAAGGGGGATCCACCCAGCGCCCATCGGCTTTGATCAGATCGATCAGCGCCTGCACGCCTTCCGATTCCGGCACCCTTTTCACTTCCTCTTTGCCGCGGTAGAGAGAGATCACCCCCGGCGTCTTGCCCACGTAGCCGTAGTCGGCGTCGGCCATCTCTCCCGGACCATTGACAATGCAGCCCATCACGGCAATGTCCAGCCCCACCAGGTGCTGGGTTGCGGCGCGCACCTTCTGCAGCACCTCCTCCAAATTGAAGAGGGTGCGGCCACAGGAAGGGCAGGCCACATACTCCACCATGGTTTTGCGCAGGTTCAGAGCTTGCAAAATGCCGTAGGCCACCGGGATCTCCTTTTCCGGCGCTTCCGTGAGAGAAACCCGAATCGTGTCGCCGATCCCTTCAGCCAAGAGGGTTCCGATCCCCACCGCCGACTTGATGCGGCCATATTCTCCATCGCCCGCCTCGGTGACACCTAAGTGGAAGGGGTAATTCAGGCCCAGGGCATCGAAGCGACGGGCTGCCAGCCGGTAGGCCGCCAACATGACCTGCGGGCGGGAAGCCTTGAAGGAAAGCACCACATTGTGAAAGTCTTGCTCGGCGCAGATTTGGGCAAATTCCAGGGCCGACTCCACCATGCCCTCAGGCGTATCCCCGTAGGTGAAGAGCATCCGCTCTGCCAGGGATCCATGATTGACCCCGATGCGCAGGGCTTTGTTCTGGGCTTTGAGGGTCTGGACAAGGGGGGTGAAGGTTTCCCGGATTTTGTTACGAATGGCCTCAAATTCGGCTTGGGTATATTCTGTGCGACCGGGCTGAGGTTTTTCAAAGACGAACAACCCTGGATTGATGCGCACCTTGTCCACGTATTTGGCTACTTCCAGGGCGATCTTGATGCCGTTGTGATGGACATCGGCTACCAAAGGCACCGGCTTGTAGGTTTGGATCAGCTTCTCCCGAATCGCCTCCATCGCCTTGGCATGGGCCATGCTGGGAACGGTAACCCGCACAATCTCTGAGCCTGCCTCGTGCAGACGGCGGATCCCGGCCACTGCTGCGTCGATGTCGAGGGTGTCCTCGTTGATCATGGACTGTACCACCACCGGGTGCTGGCTGCCGATCAACACATCGGCTACGGCCACCGTGCGGGTGGGGCGACGGGGATAGACCGGTTCTGGGTAGGGCTGCTGGGTGGGGGCGTTGGGCCGATCCAGGGTTTGCATAGCTTGGTCAAGCCAAAAGAGCTGCTCTAGCTTGATTGTAGGTCGGAAACTAACCTGGGGTTCGATTCAGCTAGAAATCGCAGGAGCCCCGCACTGTACCCGTAGGGTCAGTGCCGGGAGGAATGCGCTTTGA
>NZ_JANSIL010000124.1:0-11307 GCF_047462015.1 Synechococcus sp. R5-13
GTTGGCAGACTCGAAAGTAAACAGAAAGATCAACTGGTAGTAATCCGTACTGAACATATTATACATTATTCTCAGTATAGTTGAGCTTATTATTGACTAGAGTCATGCTCCTAAAAGCCCTCTAGCCTAACAGGCAGCGCGAACCCCTCCTCCCTGAAGCGTTTTGCTCAACTTTTGCTCTAAGGTTGCACGGCCATCTCCAGGGATCCCCGGTGTACATCAGCGTCATCATTCCCACCTACAACCGCCGTCCGATTTTGGAGCAGTGTCTGCGGGCCTTGGCGCAGCAACAGCCCGGCCCCTACGAGGGCTACGAGGTGGTGGTGGTGGACGACGGCTCCACCGATGGCACAGTGGAATGGCTGCAGAACAACCCCGTTGGCTTGCCCCAGTGGAAACTGTTGCAGCAGGAGCACCGCGGCCCCGCCGCTGCCCGCAACCTGGGGTTTCGCCACGCCCAGGGATCCCTCATCGTCTTTATCGACAGCGACCTGGTGGTGGTGGATCACTTCTTGGCCAGCCACGCCCAGATGCTGCGACGGCACGGCGTCACAGGGGATCCCCGCTCCCCCCACGAGGCTAAGGTCTTCACCTACGGGCGGGTGATCAACACGAGCAATTTTCAGGATCCCCGCTCCGAACCCTTCAAGCCCACCGATTTTTCGGCAGCCTTTTTCGCCACCGGCAACGTGGCCATTGCCCGCCATTGGTTGGAGCTGGCCTGCGAAACCCCCGCCGGCCCCTTTGACGAGCGGTTTCACCTCTACGGCTGGGAAGACCTGGAGCTGGGGGTGCGGCTAAAACGTTTGGGCCTGCGCCTGGTCAAGTGCCCCCAGGCCACCGGCTACCACTGGCATCCGCCCTTTGAGCTGCAGCAGATCCCAGGATTGATTGAGCGGGAACGGCAGCGGGGCCGCATGGGTATTCTCTTTTACCAAAAACACCCCACCTGGGCCGTGCGCCTGATGATCCAACTGACGCCCCTGCACCAATTCCTGTGGGGCCTTTTATCCCTGGGGGGCTGGCTGAACGAGAAGCGGGTGGAACCGCTGCTGCGCTGGTTGATCCGGCATGGCCGCTCGCAGTTGGCCTTGGAGCTGTGCCGGATTTTTTTCCTCAACTGGTACAACGTGCAGGCCGTTTACGAAAGCTACAGAGCGATGAAGGCGCGAAATAAGGGGATCCACTCGGCTTGAGCTGCCACCAGGGCGGGGTAAGTGAGTCGGCCATAATCCTTGCCGGGAATGAGAGGCTGGCCGGGATCCGGATCGGCACAGCTCAGGGGTTCCCAAACGGCGCCGGCCCCCTTGACAATGGCCCACACTGCCGCCACATCCCAGATCTTGGGCGAGCGTTCTACCGCCCCCAAAAGGCTGCCACCGGCCACCGCCAGCAGGTTGTAGGCAGCGCCCCCCAACATCCGCGCTTTGCAAGGGAATTGCGGGCTAATCCAATGGCTGCTGCGGGAACAGAAATTGAACAATTGGTTGGGGCCGGGTGAGGCGGTGCTAGGACGGATTGGCTGGGGACAGGCGGGATCCCGGTCGTGGCGGGTGAGAAAAGCTCCTGCTGCTGCATCCCCAGGAAACCGAGGCCAATAACCGTAAAAAGTCTGGCGGATGGGCGGCAGATGGACACAGCCAAACACCGGCACGCCCCAATGCAGCAAAGCCAAGGAGCTGCCCCAAATGGGGATCCCACGGGCAAAATTGGTGGTGCCATCCAAAGGATCCACTACCCAACACCACTCCTTCTCGGGAAAAATGTGGTTGGATTCCTCGCTCAGATAACCGTGATCGGGGTAGGCAGCGGCAATGGCCCCTTGAAAAGCGCGATCCGCCCACTGGTCAGAAGAGGTTACCAAGCTGCCGTCGGCTTTTAAGGACTCCGTCCCGCTGGCGCGAACCGTAGGGTGGGCCTGGCCAAAGTCTGCCAAGAGCTGGGATCCCACGCTGGCCGTAGCCTGCAAGGCAAACTCGGTAACCTCCAGCCAGAAAGGGGATAGAGCAGCAGTTGCAGAAGGAGCACTCATGCCCCAATCCTAGCGGGATCCCTGGCTTTTGGGGTGGAAAAGGGGTCGCAATGGCAGCGGATCCCTCACAAGCAGGTTCTAGGCCCATAAGCTGAATAGAATCAAATCATAGGTAAACTCCCCAGCTGGCCACCCTCCTCCATGAACCAGCGCCTGATTGGACAACTGATTGGCAACCGCTACCGGCTGACCCGCCACATCAGCGAGGGTGGCTACGGCAATGTGTTCGAGGCGGTGGATACCCAGCTCAATGACGAGCTGGTGGCCGTCAAGTTGTTGCGCCCGCCGCCCCCGGACATGGGCCCAGAGTACTACCAGCAACTGCAGCAACGCTTCATGGATGAGGCCAGGGTCAGCGCTCTGTTGGGCGAGCACCCCAACATCGTGCAGGTGCGCTCTTACGGCCTGTACCAAAACCAGCCCTATCTGGTGATGGAGTACCTGAATGCCAAACCCTACAGCGGCCAGGGGTTGGACTATGTGCTGGCTCGGGAAGGCCCCCTGCACCCAGAGCGAGTGGTGAACTTGGCTCTGCAAATTTGCTCTGCCCTGCACCACGCCCACAACTTTCAGATGGATCTGGGCAAGCACTCCATTCGCGGCGTCATCCACCGCGACATTAAACCCAGCAACATCTTTGTGCAGAAAGGGCCCGATGGGAAAGAGCGGGTCAAGATCCTGGACTTCGGCATTTCCAAGCTCATGGGGGAAACCTCTCGTGGCCTGACGCAGACGGGCTATTTTTTGGGCACGATGGTCTATGCCTCGCCCGAGCAAATGCGCGGAGAAAAGCTGGATGGCCGCTCCGACATCTATTCCCTGGGGGTGGTGCTGTACGAGCTGTTAACTGGTGCGTTGCCCTTCGAGCCGGATACCGACACCTTGCAAGGCTGGTACCACGTCCACAACTTTCAAAAGCCCCGCCCCTTCCAAGACCACAAGCTAGCCCACCCCATCCCCGCTGCCCTGGAGAAGGTTGTCCTCCAGTGCCTAGAGAAAGACCCTGCCCTCCGCCCGGCCAACATGGAAGTGCTCGGCCAGCAGCTACAGGCTGTCTATGGAAACAAGATCGCCCCTCCTGCCCCGTTCGTTCCCCCAAGTTCATCTCCTGCATCTCCAGGTGTTCGTCCCCAGCGGATCCCGACCGGATTTGGCCAGCCGACTTCCCAACAGCCCCGAACTGCCCCAGTTGAGGAAGAAAAGCTCCAGCAGGCGGTCAGTCTGATCGAGGCAGGCGAGTACAAGATGGCCGTCCATCTGCTCAATGAGCTGATCCAGAGCGCCCCCAACGAAGCCCGCTACTATCTCTACCGCGGCCTGGCCCACCAACGGCAGGGACATTGGGGCCTTGCCCAGATGGATTATCAAGGGGTGCTGCGGCTGGAGCCGGGTAACCCTTCAGCGGAACAGGGGCTGCGCGAGGTGGAACAGAAGGTTGGGCAGGAACATGTCAACAGCAAGTCCGGCTCTCATCTGTTGGATGCACCCCTGAATGCACCCCGCCTGGGCAAAGGGTCGGCGTTGAGTTGGCTCTTGGCCAATTTGGGGGCGGCTGGGATCGGCTACCTGGGGCTGGGGGCATCAGCGCCTCTGCTGGCGGCTTTGGGATCGCTACAAGAAGCGGTGGCTGGAGCCGGCCTTGGCTTGCTGATGGGGCTGCTGCAGTGGCTGGTGTTGCGGCGGCAGGTTTCTGTGGGATGGGTGGCTGCAACTCTGCTGGCCACGGCTTTGGGTTGGGTGGCAGCGGATTTCCTCGCTCCCCAGGTGGGGGTGGCAACCTCTGCTTTTAACCCGACGGATCCCTGGCTCCAAAATGTCTTGCAGGCAATGGGAGATGCGCTGCGCGGTTTGCTGGTGGGGGTCGGCGTTGGTGGGCTGCAATGGGCCTTGTGGTCTCAGCGCTGGAAAGGTAGCCGGGCTTGGATCTTGGCGGCAGTTGCCGAAGGGGCAGGATCGGCTCTGTTGATGGGTTGGCTGCTAGACAATACTACCTTGAACAGTTGGCTGCTGCTGATCGTGGGGCTACTGGCCAACACGCGCCCCCTTAGCGCAATGGTGCTTTTGAATTTGCGCCGGATCCCTACTGTTCAAAATCAACAACAAGCCCCTTAGCCCACAGGGATCCCATCTGAGTTCTCTCTCTCAAGAAGAGGGAAAGACAGGAATCAAAACCGCTCATTATTTTTCTCACGATTTTTCTCACGGTTACCGGGGAGCGCCGTGAGATCCCCAGCTCAGAGCTACGCGACTGGTTGTAGGGAGTAGGGTCGTTTGAGCTACTGAGAAAAGCCCTATGGCCCTGTGCATGCAACGTTTTGGGTGTGGGCCACTGTCCTGGCCTAAATTTCAAGAGGGCAAGGATGCACGCTATAGAGGAACTTTCTAGCGGAGCTATTGCACCGGCTAGTGTCTCATTGCCATTTGAATTGACTATAAGTGCTGCTGCAAAACCAGGAACCAGAATCCTCGCCCGGCGAGTATGTTATGACTCTGAGCTGGAAGCTGTTTTCGAGTAAAACTCACGCATTTCTGTAAACCACTCCAATCGCGAGGGATCCCAGGTGTAGAACATGTGTCCGCCGCGATAATGACGTAGGGTGAGGTTGGCCTTCAACCGCGGATCCAACTTCATCAAATCCACCAGGTGATTCGAGGCAAAGTAGGGCGTGACCAGGTCGTAAAAGCCATGATGAATGCTCACCCGCATGTGGGGGTTGAGGGCCATGCTGCTGCGCAGCTCGTCCATTGCCCCGATGAATCCTTGCTTAAACTCTCCTTTTGGGGTGAACCGCCAGGACTTGAACACCTCCAGGTTCAGTAGGTGATAGGTCAACTCCGTTTCCACCTGCAAGGTCTCTCGCAAGTGGCTGTTGATGGCTGCCGTGAACAGGCGATCGATCCCATCCAAGGTGGGATCGGATCCCTCGAAGGTAGGCCGATCCGGAAAGGGATCCACCGTGGTTACAGAAGCATCGTAGAGCCCCAGCACCAGTCGCTGCGACCGCAACAGCTCGCGGGCAAAACTGGCGATATCGATCCGCCCGCCTTTGTGGGCTACATATTCTGGAGATAGGCCGATCCCTGCTGCCATTTCCTGATACACCGCTTGCCGTTCTGCCTCTGGCATTGCCTCCCCCATGGCCAAGAGGGGCAGCAGACGTTGTCGGGCAAAGTGTTCTGCTTTGGGCAGCAGGATCTGCAAATCCTCCCCCCAGCCACACCGTCCATGATGGGCTGCTGTGGCCACATAGGAAGGGAAAAGGGCTGCCCAGGTGCTGAGGTTGTAATCGTTGGTCTCCAGCAACCCAAACTCAATCGCAGGCGAGATGAGAATGGCCCCCGACAGGCCCACGCCAAACTTGGATTGCAGCTCCTTGGCCAGCCGCGCCACCCGAAACCCACCGTAACTCTCGCCGGCAATGAAAATGGGGGAGAGCCAGCGTTTGTATCGGGAAAGAAAGCCCTGAATGAATTCTCCCAAGGATTGCAAATCCCGCTCCACATCCCAGAAGGGCGATTCCTTAGGAGGCTCCTCCGCCTTAGCATCCGGCTGAGGGGGCTTGGATGCCGGATCGGATTTCTCCCGGGAATCTTTGGGGTCTTGAGAATCCTTGGGCAGGGCGCGGCTGAACCCCGTCCCCACCGGATCGACAAAGACCAGGTCGGAAAAGGGCAGCCAACTTTCGGCATTGTCCACCAGCCGCACCGGGGAGGGGGGCAAACTGCCGTTGGGCCCGAAGCAAATCCGTTTGGGCCCCAGCGCTCCCATGTGCAGGTAGGCAGAAGCTGCCCCAGGCCCACCGTTGAACACAAAAGTGAGAGGGCGGTGCTGAGAGGCGGAGTCTTGCTTTAGATAGGCGACGTGAAAGATCTCGGCCACCGGCTTTTCCCGCTGGAAAAGGGTCTGCCAACCGGCCAGCGCTCTGTAGGTAAAGCTCTCCTCTCCAGCCGTAAACCTGTGCTCGGTGGAGGAGAGGGGGGAAGTGGGCTTAGATTCAGTAGCCATGAAAACAGGGATCCGCAGTCTGATCCCCAGTGAATCACAAGTTGCCGACCCTCAACACTCCCAGAGGAATCTCCAAACGGCACCTCACAAAGTCAGCGGAGCTTCCAAAGTTAGATTGAAAGATTGGCCGGGGCGCAGCACCACCACCTGCGGAGCGGTAACATTGCCCACCACCACTCCGGTCACGGCGCCTCCTAAGACATTGCCCACTGATACTCTGCCCGTGATGGCCCCCAAAATGGCTCCCGCGGCTGCCCCAATGGCTGCATCCTGAGCGATGGCCTCAGCCGAATACTGACGGGGATCCTTTTCGTCGTGGAGGATGTTGGAGGAAGCCCGCAGGCTGTAGGTACGACCGCCGAGAACAATGGAAGTGCCGACAAAGCGGGATCCGCCCGGTGCAGGTTCCATCTGTCCAAAAATGCGGCTACCCGCCGGGATCACCAAGCGCCCCTGGCTGTCAAAAATGTTCTGAGTAACGGCCACTTCCAGGGGATAGACGGTGTCGGGATAAAAGTATTGCGGCCCTTCGCTACTCAGGCTGCCGACCGGGATAATCGTCCCCTGCTCAAGGCGGTAGGCACCCAATTCAAAAAGCGGCTGAGCCGAACTGGGCAAGGGGGCCAACGCAGGGATCCCGGCCAGGCCAAGAATGGCTGCTGTTAAGATAGCTTTCATGAGTAGAGTCTCCAATGCTTCTCCAAGTTCTGCCGAGTTCTGAGCAGTTGCCTGAAGCTATTCCAAGTCAATTTGCTTCCTTGTCTCAGCTTCTCTCCACTTCTAGGTTATCGAATCCTTCCTAGGGCTTGTTTTCTCCCACAAGTCGATTTGTTTTCAACTGTTGGCAGTTTGGGTGACCATCCTGCAGCACAACGCCTCTTAGAAATGCTGGAAGGCTTGCTGACGACTGAGGGCCTGCCCGTCCTTCAGCCAGACGGTTCCCTGCGGATCCCAGCCTGTCACTTCTCCAATCCAAACGGCCCCCGGCAATCTTTCCAACAGATGCTTGGCCACCGACACCTCGGCACTGAGGAGCAGCTCAAAATCTTCGCCTCCATAGAGCGCCCATTCCAAGGCTTGGGCCGGAAAAGCCTGCCGCAAAGCTTCTGAAATCGGGATCCGCTCCACCTCGATCCTCGCCGCCACCCCGCTGGCCTGACACACCTGCACCAGGGCATCTGCCAAACCATCGCTGGTATCCATGCCGGCAATGCGCAAGGGATCCGGGATCCCTTCTAAGAGGGGCAACAGATCCAGTCGCGGGCGTGGGTATTGGTGAGCCCTGATCAACTGCTCGCGCTCGGCTGCCGTGGCTGAGGATCCCTGTTCAGGATGGAGAAGCAGTTCCAAGCCTGCCCGCGCATCTCCGTGCGGCCCTGTCACCACCAGCCAATCGCCGGGTTGAGCCCGTCTGCGCTGAATAGCCCGCCCCGGCTGCACCCTTCCCAAAGCCGTGATCGCCACGAACCGATGCGGCGACCGACACAGATCCCCTCCCACCAGGTGACATCCCCAGCGGGCGCAACAGGCTTGCATCCCTTGATAAAGCTCCTCCACCCAAGCGACCGGCGTGGATCCCGGCAAGCCCAAGCCCACCACCAACGCCTGCGGACGGGATCCCATCGCGGCCAGATCCGATAGATTGGCGGCCACCGCGCGCCAGCCCACCGCATGGGCCGGGGTCGTCAGATCGCTGAAGTGAACTCCCTCCACCAACACATCGGTTGTCACCACCAACTGCCCCTCCGGAGCAGCCAACACCGCCGCATCATCCCCCACCACCTGGGCCGGACAGTAGCGCTGCACGATCTGCAGCAGCCCCGCCTCCCCAATTGCTGAGATGGGTAGGGGGGAAGGATCGCCGTTTTGTGGAGAAGCACTGTCAGGAAGACCGGAGAACAAAACAGCCCTCTGAGGGTAGCGAGGATAGCAAAGCTGAAAAAGCTGATGGATGATGGGTTCTTGTTGGATATTTCCAAGGATCCCGCCTGCACGCCACAGGCAAGCTGGAGAATTCTACCCCGCCGTCCGCTGTCCAATCAGGGCATAGAAGGGATCCCCGCCTCCGCCTGCCCAAAAGCCCAGCCAACCCATAGGGGCAGGCCGCTGGATCACCTTCACCACCGCAAACCCTGGCACCGACTCAAAATAGCGCCTGACCAACTCCACTCGCCCCGCCTCAGAGTTGTCCCGCCAAGCCTGGATCGCCTTCTGGAAAAACATGCGATTGGAGAAGCTGACGATGAACAGGCCCTGGGGCTTTAGGATGCGATACACCTCGGCAAACACCTGCTCCGGCTGCTGCAGATACTGCACCGAGACCGTGTTTAGCACCGCGTCGAAGGATTGATCAGGGAAGGGCAGACTTGGGTTTTGGTTCAAGTTTTGGATGAAGAAGTGATCCAGCCGGGGGTTGGCCGCCAGTTCCTCCGGGTTCATCCCATGCCCCTCCACATGGGCAAACTCCATCTCAGGTGGCAAATGGGAGACCCAACTGCTCATCAGATCGAGAATGCGGGTCTGGGGCCGCAAATGCTCGCGGTATAGATCGGTGAGCTGGCCGATGAAGCCAGAATCCACATGAGTCACGAAGCGAGGATAGCTGTAAAAGAGGGCATCGTCGCTGGGATCCAACTTGGAGCGCTGCCAATCCTTGAGCACCACCATGGCCAAACGGTTGCAAATCTTAATCAAAGCTAACATTTTGGAAGCTTCGGAAAAGGGGTGGGCGTGATACCTTAGCAGAGCAACAGTGGCCATTTCGTGAAGGACTCTTTGCCGTGATGTCTGTGTCTCACCCCTCTTCAGCGGCTCCTTCTTCTTCTGGGTCTAACTTTGGCCTGCGGGAGTACGTAACCGAACTGCAGCTCCACATGGCTCTGCAGGCTCGCAGCCTTACTCCTTCTCTCAGCGTTTCCCCAGCCCAGGACAGCCCCCTGGCTCTGGTGCAGCGGGCACAGGCAGCTATGGAGAAGTCCGTTTCCCGCCAGTGGCTTTGAGGGGCACAGCCTGGGCAGAGATGCTCAGGCCAAGCTTTTGCGCAACACCCCCTGCACCAGCAGAACCGACACTACGACAAACCCCGTCAAAAGGCCCAGGGATCCCGCCAGGGTGAGATCGCCCCAGGGAGCCTGCAGCACCACATCGGCCCAGCTCCAATGGCTGCTGCGGTAAACATGGCGGATGGGCTCGATGGCAAAAGTGAGGGGGTTGAGGCTGGCCACCCAACGCAGCCAGGTGGGCATAAAGCTCAGGGGAGCCAAGGCCGTGCTGGAAAAGATCAGGGGCAAGTTGACCAAAAAGATGAAAGCCAGCAATTGCTGGTGCCCCGGCATGGCAAAGGCCAAGCCCAAGCTCAGGGCCGTGAAGCCCAAGACCAACAGGCCCACGATCAGGGCCACCACCGCCAAGCCTGGCCCGTCGGGGATCCCGGCCCCAAGGGCGTAATCTGCCCCCACAATCACCGCCGTCTGCAGCAGCGCCAAGCTGACGATGAACAGGCTAGAGGCGAGAACAATGGAAAAACGAGAGGTGAGGGGAGCCACCAACAGCCGGTTCAAAAAGCCAAATTCTCGGTCGAAAATCACCGGCACCCCAGCATTCAAGGCTCCACCAAAAGCCGTAAACACAATGACTCCCGCCCCCAAAAACTGGGTGTAGTTTTGTCCGGCCCCGAAAATGCCGGCAGGAGCATTCTGAAACAAAGCCCCAAACAAAATTAGCCAGAGCAACGGCTGGATAATGCCAACCAGCAAGGTTGTGGGGCGACGCTTCAGTTGGATAAACAGGCGGCGCGTGAGGGCGAAGGTCTCCTGCCAAAAGTCAGCCGTCAAAAGGGGGATCGGGTTAGATTGAACCGGGGAAGAGGCAGAGGTCATACCCAAGCTCCTGTAGAGTTGTGATCAATGAATGTGTGATGAATGAATGCAGTATCTAATCCATCAACCAATACAACCAATAAATATCTCGATATGCCTTTGTACAGGGATCAATGGGGCTCGAGCATGAGGTGATGAAGTTACTTTTTCTTTTTGCCCAGATTGGCCTCGGCAGCGGCCAGCTCCGCGTCCATCAGGGTTTGCCCGGTTGCCGCCAAATACACATCATCCAAGCTGGGACGAGACTGGGTGCTGCTGAACACCTCTAGCCCATGAGCCTGCAAGTGGGCGCGAATCTGGCTAAGGGGATCCTCCCCATTCCGCTGCACCACCAGGTTCAGGGCGTTGCCCTGGGCGCTGTTGATCACCACCTTCTGGACAAAGGGCAGGGATCCCAGCAGTTGGGCACCCCGTTGGGCCAGTTCCGCCGGGGCAAATTCCTGCAGCTTGACGGTGATGCGCTCGCCGCCGACGCGGGTTTTGAGCTCCTCGGGGGTTCCCTCGGCGATCACCTTGCCCCGGTCGATGATGGCCACCCGATCCGCCAGCAGGTCGATCTCCTCCAGGTAATGGCTGCTGAGCACCACTGTGATCCCTGTGTTCTTGAGTTGGCGCAAAAAATCCCAGATGGCCAGCCGACTGGGAATGTCCAGGCCCACCGTGGGCTCGTCCAAGACCAGCACCTGGGGTTGATGGAGCAGTCCTGCCGCCAGATCCAAGCGTTTGCGCAGCCCGCCGGAGTAGGTACCGATGAGTTGGTCGGCGCGGTCGGTCAGCCCCAGCAGCTCCAGGACGGCAGCGATTCGCTCTTGGGCCAGGGGGCGCGGCAGGTGGTAGAGGTCGGCCTGCAACTGCAACAATTCTCGCCCGGTCAGCACCTTATCCAAAGCCACCTCTTGGGCAACAAACCCCAGTTTTTCTCGTACCGCTTTGGGGTTTTCGCTGGCCGGGATTCCGTACACCTCTATCCGGCCCGCATCGGGACGAAGCAAGGTGCAAAGGCAATGCAAAGTGGTGGTCTTGCCGGCCCCATTGGGGCCGAGAATGCCGTAGATCTGGCCGGGTTCCACCTGAAACGAGACGTCCGCCACGGCCACTGTGGATCCGTAGCGCTTTTGAAGTTGCTCTACCAAGACCGCAGGAGTATCTGACATGGGTATCCACATCTCGCTTCCTCTAGGCTATCAAGCCTGTTCGGGAGATGAGGCCAGGGATCGCCACCATTTCTTGCTCGTTGCCGCCAGCCCCCTAGGGATGGTGGGAGGTAAACTACCCGGCTCCGACCGCTAAGCGGTACGGAGCGGGCTTTCAGTAGCCCTGGGCCTGTTCTGCTCTACCAGAGAACAAAACAAGCCCGGACCTCTAGGCTGGTTTACGGCAGCCCCCAAGAG
>NZ_JANSIL010000125.1:0-19756 GCF_047462015.1 Synechococcus sp. R5-13
GAGCCTTTGCTGCAACCTGACTTCGTGGCCGAGATCTTCCGTCGCTGCCATGAGTTGGGCTTGCACACGGCTTTGGATACTTCTGGCTATGGGCAACTGGAAGCAGCCAAGCCTGTGTTGGAGCATACAGATTTGGTGTTGCTGGATATCAAGTCTTATCTGCCGGAGCTGTATCGAAAGGTCACCGGCGTTTCGCTAGAACCCACTCTTAATCTGGCCCGCTATTTAGACCAGATCCACAAGCCTACCTGGATTCGTTTTGTGCTGGTTCCCGGCTTGACGGATCCCGAGGAAAACATTAAGGGTCTGGCCGAGTTTGTGGCCACCTTATCCAACGTGGAGCGAGTGGAAGTTTTGCCCTTTCACAAGATGGGGGAATACAAATGGCAGCAATTGGGATTGCCTTACACCCTTGCCGATGTCGATCCACCCACACCCGAACAGGTGAATCACGCCTTACAAATCTTTCGGGATCAAGGACTGGTAGCTATTTGACAATTCTGCAGTTGCGGCTTGGGTCAGCATAGCCAGGTCACGCTTAGATCCGAAGTGATTCACAGTTAATCTCTGCACCGTCTCCAGATTGGCCCTGAGCTGACTGGAATCCAAGTTGATCCCCAGGCTAACTTTACGGACTCTATGTGAACTGAAGAATACCCCAAGAGGAGGGATCCCCAATGGAAGTTTGCGTCACCTACCGCGATGGTGTTCAGTTCCAAGCGGAAAGCCGAGGGCACCGCATTCTCAGCGACCAGCCTTTGGACAATCACGGTCGAGATCAGGGAATGACGCCGCCGGAATGGTTTCTGGCTTCTCTGGGCGCCTGTGTTGGTTTTTATGCCGTCAAATATCTGGAAGCTCGGCAGTTGGATCCCAGTGGACTAGAGGTGGTGGTCACGGCGGAGAAAGTTGAGCATCCGGCTCGCCTAGACAACATTCACATTCGTGTAAAAACTGGGATCCCGCTGGACGGAAGGCATCAAAAGGGGCTGGAAAAAGCAGTTGATGCCTGCATCATTCACAATACGCTCACCCATCCCCCCACCCTGACCACCGAAATCCAAGTTCCTGCTCCTGTTGGCGCCTAGATTGCCATTCGGGTTATTCGACTATTTCCAACTATCCGATTGTCAATTGTTCCTATCGTCTAAGTCTTGATGAGTTTTGGAGGGATCCACCGATGCCAGTAACCAATCTAGCCGAGTTGGAAACCCTGATCCAACAGGTGAAGGCTGCCCAAGCTGAATACGCAACTTTCACCCAAGAACAGGTAGACCGGATTTTTCACAGAGCCGCTCTGGCTGCCAACAACGAACGGATCCCGTTGGCCAAGCTGGCGGTACAGGAAACCGGCATGGGTATTGTGGAAGACAAGGTGATCAAAAATCACTTTGCCTCGGAATACATTTACAACAAATACAAACACGAGAAAACCTGCGGGGTTATCGAGTGGGATGAGAGCTTTGGCTACGAGCGCATTGCTGAACCGGTGGGTCTTTTGGCAGGTATTGTGCCGGTAACCAACCCCACGTCAACGACCATTTTCAAGGCTCTGATCACCCTCAAAACCCGCAACGGCATTATCTTTTCTCCCCACCCGCGGGCTAAACAATGCACCATTGCCGCGGCCAAAGTGGTCAGAGAAGCTGCCGAGGCAGCGGGCGCTCCTGTGGGGTTGATCGGCTGGATCGACGAGCCCACCATCGAGCTTTCTCAGGCCTTAATGCAGCATCCTGAGGTGAAGCTGATCTTGGCTACCGGCGGGCCTGGCATGGTTAAAGCGGCCTACTCTTCGGGCCACCCGTCTTTGGGGGTGGGAGCGGGCAATACCCCGGCAGTGATCGATGCCAGTGCCGATATTCCCATGGCTGTCAGCTCGATTTTGTTGAGCAAGACCTTCGACAACGGCATGATCTGTGCCTCAGAACAGGCAGTGGTGGTGGTGGATGCCATCTACGAGCAGGTCAAGGCCGAGTTCGGCCATCGGGGGGCCTACATTTTGGATCCGGAACAAATCGAAGCCGTGCGCCGCATCCTTCTCAAAGACGGTCGCCTCAATCCGGCCATTGTGGGCCAGTCGGTGCAGACCATCGCTGCCCTGGCCGGTATCCAGGTACCCGAAGGCACCAAACTGCTGATTGGGGAAGTGGAGAAGGTGGGGCCGGAGGAGCCCTTCTCCTACGAAAAATTGGCCCCTGTTCTGGCCCTCTACCGCGCCAACGATTTCCACAGCGCCGTAGATGTTGCTGTCCAACTGGTCAATTTCGGCGGGCGGGGACACACCTCTGTTTTGTATACAGATCCCGCCAATCGGGACGATATTGCCTACTTTGAAAATGCCCTGCAAACCGGTCGAGTTTTGATCAACACTCCCTCTTCACAAGGGGCCATTGGGGATCTCTACAACTTCAAGCTAGATCCCTCTCTGACTTTGGGCTGTGGCACTTGGGGAGGCAATTCGATCTCCGAGAATGTGGGGCCGCGCCACCTGCTCAACATTAAAACGGTAACCCAACGTCGGGAAAACATGCTCTGGTTTCGGATCCCGCCCAAGATTTACTTCAAGCCCGGATGTCTGCCTATTGCTCTGCGGGAATTGGCCGGCAAAAAACGCGCCTTTTTGGTGACCGATAAGCCGCTCTTTGAGTTGGGCATATTGCATCCCATCACCCAGGTTTTGGATGAGATTCGCGTGAGCTGGGATGTGTACCACGATGTAGAGCCGGATCCCACCCTCAGCAACGTCAATCGCGGTCTGGAGCAGTTGCGCCAGTTTCAACCGGATGTGATTATTGCGGTCGGTGGGGGATCCCCGATGGATGCGGCCAAGGTGATGTGGCTGATGTACGAGCAGCCCCAGGTGGAGTTTGATGGCTTGGCGATGCGCTTTATGGACATCCGCAAGCGGGTTTACGAGCTGCCGCCACTGGGGCAAAAAGCTCAGCTCATCTGCATCCCCACCACTTCCGGCACGGGATCCGAGGTGACGCCCTTTGCCGTAGTGACCGATGACCGGGTGGGGATCAAATACCCCCTGGCGGACTACGCCCTCACCCCCACCATGGCCATTGTGGATCCGGATCTCACCTTAAAGATGCCCAAGAAGCTAACGGCTTACGGCGGCATCGATGCCCTCACCCATGCTCTGGAAGCCTATGTGTCGGTGATGGCCAGCGACTTTACCGATGGGCTGGCCCTGCAGGCCATCAAGCTCCTGATGACCTACCTGCCGCGGGCCTATGAAAAAGGTGCTGCAGATCCAGAAGCCCGAGAAAAAGTTCACTACGCCGCCACCATTGCCGGCATGGCCTTTGCCAACGCCTTTTTGGGGGTGTGCCACTCCCTGGCCCACAAGCTGGGATCCACCTTCCATCTGCCCCACGGCCTGGCCAATGCCCTGATGATTACCCACGTCATCCGCTACAACGCCACCGACGCCCCCTTTAAGCAGGCCATTTTTCCCCAATACCGCTATCCCAACGCCAAGCACCGCTACGCGGAAATTGCCGATTACCTGCAGTTGGGCGGGGCGGATGACGATGAAAAGGTCATGCGCCTCATCGAGGCCATCGAAGAGCTCAAGCGGAAACTGGGGATCCCGGCCACCATTCGCGAGGCCCTGGGGGAGAAAGAGCGGGAGTTTTACGACCGTCTGGAGGCGATGGCGGAGCAAGCCTTTGACGACCAATGCACCGGCGCCAACCCCCGCTATCCCCTCATTCAAGACATGAAGGAGCTGTACGTTTTGGCCTATCGGGGCTGCCGGGTGGATTCTGCCCTCTACCACCAGCCGGAACCAGTGTTGGCCTAAGGAGTAGGGTATGTGGCAACGACTGGATCCCAGTGTGGATATCTGGAGGGCCCGATCCCATCCCCTGAATCCCATTTTTCTGCCCCGTTCGGTGGCGGTGGTGGGGGCCACGGAGCGGGAGGGCAGCGTGGGGCGGACGGTGTTGTGGAACCTCATTAGCCACCCCTTTGGCGGCACGGTTTACCCGGTCAATCCCAAGCGGCACCAGGTGTTGGGGATCCGGGCCTACGAGCGGCTGTCCGCTCTGCCGGAGCCGGTGGATCTGGCCATTATCGCCATTCCGGCAGCGGGGGTGCCCAAGGTGGTGCAGGAGTGCGTAGAAGCCGGGGTCAAGGGCGCCATTGTTCTTTCAGCAGGCTTCAAGGAAACGGGCCCTGCTGGCTGGGAGCTGGAGAAGCAAATTCAGCAGACTATCCAATCGCGTCAGCGGGACGGAGTCCTTGGGAAGCTGCGCTTGATTGGCCCCAACTGCCTAGGGATCCAAAACCCCCACACGGGCTTAAACGCCACCTTTGCTGCCCAGATGGCCCGGCCCGGCAATGTGGGCTTCATCAGCCAAAGTGGGGCCCTGTGCACCTCGATCCTGGACTGGAGCCTGCAGGAAAATGTGGGCTTCAGCGCCTTTATCTCTCTGGGATCGATGCTGGATGTGGGCTGGGGAGACTTAATCGACTACTTGGGCGAGGATCCCCACACCCATAGCATCGTCCTATACATGGAATCCATCGGGGATGCTCGCTCTTTTTTGTCGGCGGCCCGCGAAGTGGCCCTGAGCAAGCCCATTATTGCCATCAAGGCCGGACGCACCCAGGCGGCAGCCCAAGCAGCCGCTTCCCACACGGGCTCCCTCACCGGCAGCGACGCAGTGTTGGATGCGGCCTTCCGCCGTTGCGGCGTGCTGCGGGTGGATCACATTGAAGATCTCTTCGACCTGGCGGAGGTGCTGGCCAAACAGCCCCGTCCTCAGGGCCCTCACCTGACCATCCTCACCAATGCCGGCGGGCCAGGGGTGCTGGCCACCGATGCCCTCATCCGCGCCGGGGGATCCCTGGCCGAGCTTTCTCCCCAAACCCTGGAGCAGCTTGAGCGGATCTTGCCCCCCCACTGGAGCCACGGCAATCCCATTGACATTTTGGGGGATGCCGATCCGGAGCGCTTTGCCCAAGTTTTGGAAGTGGTGTTGCAAGATCCCGGCAGCCAGGGTTGCCTGGTCATCCTCACCCCCCAAGCCATGACGGATCCCACGGCCACTGCCGAGAAAGTGGTGGAGACCTGGCGGCGCAGTGGATCCCGGCAGCCCATTCTGGCCAGTTGGATGGGGGGAGCTGGCGTGGATGCGGGCGAGCACATCCTCAACCAAGCCGGGATCCCCACCTACCGCTACCCGGATCAAGCGGCGCGGGTGTTTAGCCATCTGTGGCGCTTTAGTGACAACCTCAAGGCCCTCTACGAAACCCCCACCCTGGCTCCCACCAGGCCAGTGGAGCAGGAAAAAGTGCAGCAAACCCTTGCCCAGGCGAGGCGGGAAGGCCGCACGCTTCTCACGGAGGTCGAATCTAAGGAAATCCTGGCCGCCTACGGGATCCCCGTGGTGCCGACGCGGGTGGCCGAGAGCCCCGAAGCAGCAGTGGAAGCTGCCGAGGCCATGGGTTACCCGGTGGTGGTGAAGCTCTACTCCCACACCCTCACCCACAAAACCGATGTGGGCGGCGTGCAGCTCAACCTGCCCGATGCTGAGGCGGTGCGCCGGGCCTTCGGGCAAATCCTCCGCAACGTCAGCGAGAAAGCGGGGCCGGAGCACTTCCAGGGGGTCACGGTGCAGCCGATGGTGGACACGGATGGCTATGAGCTGATCCTGGGGAGCAGCCAGGATCCCCAGTTTGGGCCGGTGTTGCTGTTTGGCAGTGGCGGACAACTGGTGGAGGTGTTTCAGGATCGCTCCATTGGCCTTCCCCCCCTCAACACCACCTTGGCGCGGCGCCTGATGGAAAACACCCTCATCTACAAGGCCCTCAGGGGGGTACGCGGACGCCCAGCTGTCGATCTGGAGGCCCTGGAACAGCTCTTGGTGCGCTTTAGCCAACTGGTGGCCGAGCAGCGGGAGATTAAAGAGATCGACATCAATCCGCTGCTGGTTTCCAGCGAGGGCCTGCTGGCTTTGGATGCCCGCGTCATTTTGCGAACCGAGCAGGATCCCCAGGTGCCCTTGGCCATCCGCCCCTATCCCACCCAGTACATCTGGAGCTTCCGGGACGGCATCACCATTCGCCCCATTCGCCCTGAAGACGAGCCTTTGGTGATCGATTTTCACCGCCACGTCTCCGATTACAGCGTCTATCTGCGCTACTTCCACCCGATCAAATACAGCGCCCGCATCGCCCACGAGCGCCTTACCCGCATTTGCTTTAACGATTACGACCGCGAGATTGCCTTAGTAGCAGAAAAACAGGAGCCAGAGGCCAATCGCGCCAGCGGGACGAAGTCCTTAATCCTCGGCATCAGCCGCCTCTCCAGAAAACATGGCTTTCCCCAAGAAGCAGAGTTTGCCATGCTGGTGGCGGATCCCTACCAACGGCAAGGGATTGGCACAGAGCTGTTGACCCGCCTCATTCAGGTGGCCCGCTGCGAAGGGATCCAGCACCTCACCGGCGAGGTTCTTTGCGAAAACGAGGCCATGCGCCGCCTGTGTCAGCGGCTGGGGTTTCAGTTGCGCCCTTCTCCAGAGGATCCTGGCATTCTCAAGGCCACGCTGGATCTCGCTGTCGATGCGGCGATCCCCACCCCCTGTCCTGCCTAGGGATCCTTAAATAAAAACGGTTTGCCGACCGGCTTACCGTAGAATAGGAACAAGGGCCTGCTCCTTCCGCCTACAGCAAGCGGAGCCCCTCTGTCGGAGAGAGGCTGGGGGCGAGGGCGGCCCGAGGTTTTGAGGACGGCTATGGAGGTTACAAAGACAGGCAGGATCCAGAGGCTGCTGGCGAGCGGGGGACGGTGGCTGGGGATGGGATCCCTGCTGCTCTGCCTTCTGCTTGGCCTTGGCGGCTGTGGCCGAGGGGGGGGATTGCAGGGGGAAGTCAGGATCCTCCTCGCTTCTTTTGCGGTGACGCGGGATGCCTACCGGCAGATCATCCCTGCTTTTGAGGCCGATTGGCTGGCTAAAACGGGGCAACGGGTGCGCGTAGAAAGCAGCTACGGTGGCTCAGCAACGCAATCGCGGGCGGTCATCGACGGGCTGGATGCCGATGTGGTGGCCTTGGCCCTGGCTTTGGATGTGGAGCGCCTCGTGGCTGCGGGTCTCATCCAGCCGGGATGGGAAGCCCGTACCCCCAACCAAGGGATCGTCACCCGCTCGGTGGCAGTAATTGTAACGCGGGAGGGCAACCCCCAGGGGATCCGCTCTTGGCCGGATCTGGCTCGGCCCGGCTTGCAGGTGGTTACCGCCAACCCCAAGACCTCAGGGGGCGCCCGCTGGAACTTTTTAGCCCTCTGGAGCGCTGTCCCTGAACCTCAGGCCCTGGCCTTCACCACCCAGGTCTACAAAAATGTCCGCATTTTGCCGCGGGACTCGCGGGAGGCCACCGATGTTTTTTTCCAAAAAGGGCAAGGGGATGCCCTGATTACCTACGAACATGAGGTGATCCTGGCGGGCTTGCGCGGCCAATCCCTGTCCTATGTGGTGCCCGACCCCAACATTTCCATCGACAACCCCGTAGCCGTGGTGGATGCCAATGTGGATCGCAAAGGTACCCGTGCCGTGGCCGAAGCCTTTGTGGACTACCTATTCACCCCAGAAGCGCAGCGGGCCTTTGCCGAGGTGGGCTTTCGCCCGGTGGAGCCGACGGTGGCCCAAGAGTTTGCCTGGCGGTACCCTCCTGTTGAGAAGCGGGTTACCGTCGCCGACCTGGGAGGCTGGGAGGTTGTCCAAAGCCGCTTTTTTGCCGATGGGGCCTTGTTTGACCGCATCCAAGCTCAGTTGTAGGGAGTCTCCCTTGTTTTGGATCCCCATTCAAGTTATCTTGGGAGCTATATCAACGGTTTGTTGACAGGTTTACCGTAGATTAGCCGCGGGTTTAACTTCCCTCACCCTCTCCAGAAGACTCAGCCGGCAACCATCCAGCAACTTCTCAGGCAAACCACTAGCTAGGCAGAACCTATGGGTATCACCATCGAAGGGGTATCGAAGCGTTTTGGGCAGTTTCAGGCCCTTCACCCCACCGATCTCACCATTCCCACGGGATCCCTGGTTGCCCTCTTGGGGCCATCGGGTTCTGGCAAATCCACCCTGCTGCGCCTGATTGCCGGCCTAGAAAAGCCGGATACGGGGCGGATTTCCCTCACCGGGCGGGATGCTACCCATGCCAGCGTCCAGGAGCGCAACATTGGTTTTGTTTTTCAGCACTACGCCCTGTTCAAGCACATGACGGTGCGGCAGAACATCGCCTTTGGCTTGGAGATCCGCAAGGCTTCACGGGCCGAGATTCGGGCACGGGTGGATGAGCTGCTGGAGCTGGTGCAGCTATCGGGGTTCGGGGATCGCTACCCCTCTCAACTCTCTGGGGGGCAGCGGCAGCGGGTGGCCCTGGCCCGCGCTTTGGCGGTGGAGCCGCAGGTGTTGCTGTTGGATGAGCCCTTTGGGGCCCTGGATGCCAAAGTCCGCAAAGAGCTGCGCAAGTGGTTGCGGCGCCTGCACGATGAGGTGCATGTGACAACGGTATTTGTAACCCATGATCAAGAGGAAGCCATGGAGGTGGCGGATCAGATCGTGGTGATGAACCAGGGGCGGATCGAACAGGTGGGATCCCCGGCAGAAATCTATGACCATCCAGCTACACCCTTTGTGATGAGCTTTGTCGGCCCGGTCAACGAGCTTTCTCCCCGCTCCCAACTCTTTTGCCAGCTTCCCGAGGTGCAGGCCGGCCCGCATCAGCTTTTTTTGCGCCCCCACGATGTGCAGATTGAGGTCAACCCCGGCAGCAGTGGTGTTTCTGCCCGCGTTAAGGAGATCATCCACCTGGGTCGGGAGATTCAGGCGGAGCTGATTCTTAGCGATGGCGGATCCCTGTGGGCCCATCTCAGCCGCGAGCAATATGCCAACCAACCCCTGCAGGTGGGGCAGCAGGTCTATGTGCGCCCCAAGGTGGTGAAAGCCTTTCCCGTCAAAAAAACCGAGATGACCGCAATGCCGGTGGGAGCTTGAGAAACGTTGCTGCAAGCTTTGTCTCAACTGTCTTGGCCGTGGCGGCTGACCCTGGGCTATCTCTTCTTGATGTTGGTTCTGCCGCTGGCTGCCTTGATTGCCAAGTCCAGCAGCGTGGGCTGGGCGGAGTTTTGGCGGATCGCGACGGATCCCGTGGCCCTCTCCGCCTATGAAGTTACTTTTGTAACCGCGTTGCTGGCGGCCCTGATCAACGGCGTGATGGGCACCCTGACTGCCTGGGTGCTGGTGCGCTACGCCTTCCCCGGCAAAAAGCTCCTAGAGGGGTTGATCGATCTGCCCTTTGCTCTGCCGACTGCGGTAGCCGGCCTCACCTTGGCGACGGTTTACAGCAGCAACGGCTGGATTGGATCCCTTTTGGCCCCCTTGGGGATCCGCATCTCCTTTACCCGCTTGGGGGTGGGGGTGGCGATGCTGTTTATTTCTTTTCCCTTTGTGGTGCGGACGGTGCAGCCGGTGTTGCAGGAGCTGGAGAAAGATGTGGAAGAGGCAGCCTGGAGTTTGGGGGCTTCCCGCTTTCAGACCTTCCGGCGCGTGGTGCTGCCCCAGATCCTGCCGGCGGTGCTCACCGGGGTAGCCCTGGGGTTTTCCCGCGCCGTGGGGGAATACGGCTCTGTGGTGATCATCGCTTCCAGCATTCCCTTTCGGGACTTGATTGCGGCGGTGCTGGTGATTCAGCGGCTGGAACAACACGACTATGCTGGGGCAACGGTGATCGGAACGGTGATGTTGGGGATCTCTTTCCTGTCGCTGGTGGTAATTAATCTTCTGCAAGCCTGGGGAAGTCGCCATGAAACCTGACGAGGTAGCAGGTGTCAAACCGAAGCCCTCAACATGGCTGTCGGGCCTGTTGATCGGGATCGTCGGGCTTTACATCGCGCTGCTGCTCGGGATCCCGGTGGTGAACATCTTCTATCAGGCGTTTCGAGAAGGGATCCCAGCCTTTCTCCATCGCCTGACGGAGCGGGAGTTGCTCAGTGCCCTGCGGTTGACGGTGCTAACCGCCCTGGTCGTTGTGCCCCTCAATACCTTTTTCGGCCTCTGTGCTGCCTTGGCCATTGCTCATCGGCGTTTTCCGGGGCGGGCCCTGCTCCTGAGCCTGATCGACTTGCCCTTTTCCATTTCCCCGGTGGTGGCTGGCCTAATGCTGGTGCTCATCTTCGGGCGTCAGGGTTGGCTGGGATCCTGGAGGGTTATCTTTGCATTTCCGGGCATTGTGTTGGCAACGGCTTTCATCACCCTTCCTTTTGTGGCGCGGGAAGTGTTGCCGGTGTTGGAGGAGGCAGGCACCGACCAGGAAGAAGCCGCCAAAACGCTGGGGGCGACCCCCTGGCAGATCTTCTGGAGAATCACCCTGCCCAACATCCGCTGGGGCCTTCTGTACGGCGTCATCTTGACCAATGCCCGCGCCATGGGGGAGTTCGGCGCTGTGGCTGTGGTTTCCGGCAACATCATTGGCCGCACCCAGACCTTGCCCCTGTTCGTGGAAGATGCCTACCGCAGTTATGCCACCGGCTCAGCCTATGCGGCGGCGGTGGTGCTCTCCTTGCTGGCGGTGGTAACCCTAGTGGCTAGGGAGTTCCTTGAGCGGGGATCCCATTCCCGCCGGATCTTTTGATCCGTCAGGGTGTGGATCAGACGGGCTCGGTGAGGATCTCTGGCAGACAAACCTTAGTGCCCCCCAGGCCGCAGTAGCCGCGCGGATTCTTGGCCAGATATTGCTGGTGGTAGTCTTCGGCGTAGTAAAACTCAGGCGCGTCTAAGATCTCGGTGGTGATCTGGCCGTAGCCGTGGGCGGTCAGGGCCTGCTGATAGAGATCGCGGGTTTTTTCCGCCAGCTCCCGCTGCGCCGGAGAATACACATAGATGCCGGAGCGGTATTGGGTGCCCACATCATTGCCTTGGCGCATCCCCTGGGTAGGGTCGTGATTTTCCCAAAACACCTTCAGCAGTTGGGCATAGCTGACCTGAGCTGGGTCGTAAACCACCCGCACCACCTCGTTGTGGCCAGTCAGGCCAGTACAGACCTCTTCATAGGTGGGGTTGGGGGTAAACCCGCCAGCGTAGCCCACCGCTGTGCTGAACACCCCTGGCACCTGCCAAAACTTGCGCTCTGCCCCCCAGAAGCAGCCCATGCCGAACATGGCCAGCTCCATGCCCTCGGGAAAAGGCGGCTGCAGCGGATTGCCGTTGACAAAATGCCGATTCACGATCACCATCGGCTCGGCCCGGCCCGGCAAGGCTTCTTCCGGTTTGGGTAGGGACAGTTTCTTGCCAAGTTTGCCAAAGCCAAAGAGCACCATAGGGACAGCCCGATACATTCGTTAACACTTACCAGCCTAGCTCAGTTGGCTCCTCATGTGTTGGAAAAATCCTTGATCGGATCAGCTCACCGATTCAAAAGCCCCCAGCCGCTTGGCCACTAGCAGATAGACGATCATGATCCCCATCGGCACAACCGTGAAGGCTGCCGCCAAGGGAATGTTGCCAGAGGTGCCCTGAAAGGCGAGAACTGCCTGCCCGATGAAATAGCTGGAATTGCCCAGAGAATAAGGCACCACAAAATCTCCTAGCGTTAAGGAAAAGGTAAAGACCGACCCGGCCAGGATCCCTGGCAAGGCGAGGGGAAGAGTAACATGGCGGAACGTTTGCCAACCCTGAGCTCCCAAATCTGCAGAAGCCTCAATTAAGCTATCGGGCACTCGCTCCAAAGCCGCCTGGATCGGCAGAATCATATAGGGCAGCCAAACATAGAGAAACACCAAGAAAATACCCAAGTTGGATACAGCCAGCGATGGCCCACCGATCCCGGGCAACTGCAAAATCTTTTCCACCCAGCCCTGTAGGCCCACATGGGTGAGTAGATAGGTAAGGATCCCTTCTTTGGCCAGGATCAACTTCCAGGCATAAACCCGAATCAAATAACTAGACCAAAGCGGTAGGAGCACCAACAAGTACAAAAAGTCCTTCCAGCGAGGAGAGGCCAGTCTGACCATGGTATAAGCCAGAGGAAAAGCCAACACAATTGCAGCTAGGGTCACTGCCAAAGCCATAGTCAAGCTGCGGACAAAGATATCCACATTGGCCGGAGTGAGCAGCTCTCGATAGGTGGCCAAAGTCAACTTTCTCAGGATCAGGCCGGTAAAGGGATCCAGATGATAAAAACTTTGCAGCAGCAGCGCCAGCAGCGGCCCCAAGTAAAAGACCAGCAACCAAATGAGAGGTGGCCCCAACAGAATGGCAAGGGTGAGCGTCGGGTGACGATAGAGGAATCCAAACAGATCGGGTTTATCGGTTATCTGAGTTGTTTTGGCCATGGCCAGGCAGGCATGAAGATCAGCTTTTCATTCCCTCTTTTTGGTGTTATTGGAATTGTAGGTCGACGAGCCAATAGAATTCAACAGAATTGGGATTGAGAAAGTGCGAACAGGCAAGAGGGATTGGCTTGTCTACACCTGCCGGCGGGTATCCTTTGAGGGAAAACGGCAATCGGAATGCAATCCGAAGATGCCAGTATCTTGCTTGGCGGGAAGTGGAGGGCCATCGTAGACAGGGATCCTTTGAACCTTTTGGGGGCATTGGGAGTCAGACAAAGCAAGGTTGAGAACAAGGGAGCGTCCTCTCGTGCAGGCGGCAAAGGATACATCCGATTGGGAGCTGATCCAGCGCTGCCTCAACGGCAACAGCCAGAGCTTTCGCCAACTCTACCGCAAATACCAGCAGTCGGTACGGAATATCCTCTATCCCTTGTGTGGAGCCGATCTTTTGGATGACCTGGTACAGGAAGTGTTTATTCGTGCCTGGAAAGGGTTGCCTCGGTTTCGCGGCTCGGCCCAGTTTTCCACTTGGCTGTATCGCATCTGCTGGAATGTGGCCTCAGATCAGCGACGGCGCTGCGCCCGGCAACACTCCCAAACCCAAAACCTGGCCCTCAGATCGGATATCGCTCACCCTGGCCCCGACCTGATGCACTTGCACTACCAACAGGCTCTACAGCAAAGCATGGCTCAGCTTAGCCCTGAACACAGAATGGTTCTGATTCTGCACGACCTAGAAGATCTGCCCCAGAAAGAGATTGCCGAGATTTTAGGGATCCCGGTGGGAACGGTGAAGTCCCGGCTGTTTCACGCCCGTGCCACCATCCGTCAACACCTACTTCAGGAGGGCATTACCCCATGAGTGAGCACCCCAACCCCCTAGCAGACGAGCGGCTGCGCCACTTTTTGCGTCAATATCGCCCCCTCCCTCCCCCTGCGGCCTCTGGGCTGGAGGAGCAGATCCTTCAAGTTGTGGCGACTCATCCACTTCATGGCCGGCTCAAGCACCCTTGGCGTTGGGTTGGCATCTCCCTTTTGGCGGGCGCTTTGCTGGGCTGGATTGGCTATCAGCGCTGGCAGGTACAGGTGGTGGCCCAGGAGACCGAAGCCCTAGAAAGTTTTTTGGTGAGCACTTGGGGAAGCTTGCTGAGCCCAGAGGGAACAGAAACCGAAACTTGGTGGATAGAACGCGATCCAGAGGGATCCTAAATCCATCAGCCTCACGAATATCCCCCTTCATTGACCATTACACCGCTGAGACTTCTGAGACCTTGGTCAGATTCTTGGTCAGATTCTTAGAAAAAGCCTGCAAAGAACCATGAGAAATGCTTGGATTTGGATCCCCATTTTGCCACTCTACCTGGGATCCCTGGGTGAACCGGTGATGGGCCAACCCCGCCCCCTGCGAATGATGGATTTGCGCCGCCCCTTTGCTCGCAATTTGCGGGAGCTGAACCTCTCCGACGAGCAGTTGCGGCAATTGCAGCAGATCCGCCACCGCAAACAGGAAGAGTTGTTGGAGCGCATTTTGGAGTTGAGGGCAGCCCGCGGTCGATTGCGGGAGTTGCTGGTCGGCGATGCCCCTGAGTCAGAAGTGGCAGCTCAATTTCAGCGGGTACAACAGCTAAGCCAAGAAGTAAATGCCAAACGTTTTGAGGCAGTTCTGGAAATGCGACAGGTCCTCAGCTCAGAACAGCGGCAACACCTGCTGAAAATTCTCGAAGAGGCCGCTCCATTTTAATTGGATGGCTGGTTGGTATGAGCTGTTATGGTCATTTAAACAGGAATGAAACATTTCCGCCTGGCTCCCCTCTTCCTCTGAGAGAAGGGGTGAAGGCAGTGGCAGGGAGCGTTTGGGGAGTGTCTCAACCTAGCTTGAAATGACTATAACAAGGCGCTTAAATATCCAGGGCAACAATGACAGGGGCATGATCGCTGGGTTTTTCGGCCCGCCGTGGCTCAACATCGATCCAGCAAGCGGTGGCTTTCTCCTGTAGCTCACGAGACAGATAATGATGATCAATGCGCCAGCCGCGATTCCTTTGAAACCCCCCCGAGCGATAGTCCCACCAGCTAAAATGGCCGGGATCTGGGGTGAACCTGCGAAACGCATCTTCAAACCCTAAAGCCAGGATCTCCCGCAGGGCTTGTCGCTCCGGTTCGGAAGCCATGATTTCTCCCGCTTTTTGGGGATCATAAATATCCCGATCTTCCAGGGCAATGTTAAAGTCCCCGCAGAGCAGGATGGGATCCCCTTGGCTCAGGGCAACGGCGAGGTAATCCTTCAGCGTGGCTAGCCAGCGCAATTTATAGGCGTATTTTTCCGATCCCACCTCAGAACCGTTGGGCACATAAAGGTTGAGAATACGGATCCCGCGGTAGATGGCGCTCATCAGCCGCTTTTGCTCGTCCAAATCTGCCGCCGCAGGCAGCAGCGCACCAAACCCCCGTTCTACTTTTTCCGGGGGATCCCGGCTGATCAGAGCCACACCGTTGTAGGACTTTTGCCCGTAGACCTCCACATGAAAGCCCCGCTCCTGAAAGGCCGCCCGGGGAAAGTCTTCATCCACCACCTTAGTCTCCTGCAGGCAGAGCACATCCAGGGATCCCTGGCTGTCCAGCCAAGCCAAAACCTGAGGCAGCCGGGTGCGAATGGAGTTGACATTCCAGGTAGCCACTTGCATGAGGGATCCCGCTCACTCCACCAAGGCTCTTCCTCGGATTTGGGCCAGCCGCTCCGCATCCAGCACCTCCCCCTCGGTGTAGTAGCCGGCAGCTTTTTTGGCCTCGATCTCCACACGGGCATCCGCCGGGATCAGCTCTTCTGGGATGGGCACCCGCTGCAGAACCTCAATGCCGGAGTTGGTGATGGCTCGATACTTGAGGTCGCTCATGGAAATCAGGCGATCGATTCGGGTTATGCCCAGCCAATGGAGCACATCCGGCATCAACTCCTGAAACCGGATGTCTTGCACCCCTGCCACACACTCGGTACGGGCGAAGTAGGCATCGGCCCGATCCCCTCCTTCCTGGCGCTTGCGGGCGTTGTAGACCAAGAACTTGGTCACCTCCCCCAAGGCGCGGCCTTCTTTGCGCAGGTACACGATCACCCCGGCTCCACCGGCCTGGGCCGTCTTAACGCATTCCTCAATGCCATGCACCAGGTAGGGGCGGCAGGTGCAAATATCCGAGCCAAACACATCGGAACCATTGCATTCGTCGTGAACCCGCACCGCCAGGGGCAAGGCCGGGTCGGTGATGGCAGCCACTTGCCCGATGATGTACACCGTCTGGCCACCGATGGGCGGCAAAAACACCGATAGGTCTGGACGGGTCACCAATTCTGGAAACATGCCTCCCGTTTGCTCGAAGAGGGTGCGGCGCAGCAGGCTTTCGCTCACCTGCAATCGTTTGGCGATCCCCGGCAGGTACCAGACCGGCTCGATTGCGGCTTTGGTGACCACCAGGCTGCCGTTGTCTTTGAGGATCCGGCCATCCACCCGCAACCGCCCTTTGTTGACCGCCTCCTGCAGTTCGGGCATGTGGATGTGGGCCTGGGTAATGGCAATGGTGGGACGAATGTCGTAGCCCTGGGCATAGAGGGGGGCAAAGACTTCTCCCACAACCGCTCCCCAGGGATCCAAGGACACAATCCGGTCTGGATCTCCCCAGCTTGGGTGAGGGCCAATCGACACCACCGGGGCAGTATTGGTTAAATCGGCGCGGTGATCCGCCTGCAAAGAGCCACTGGCCACAGCCAATGCCCGATAGACAGCGTAGGCTCCCGCATGGGTGCCGATGACATTGCGATGGGCAAGATTGGTCAGGCTACCCACCACCGGCCCCCGCTGCAGTGGATCCAAGGATCCCCAGCGAATCGGCTGGGCTTGCGTCCCATAAGGGGAGGGATGGGAGGTGAGAACAATGTGATGAGGACGGGAGGAAGGTTCGCTCATGGTCCTCAAATGCCTGGAAAATGGAAGAATCTGGAGAAAACAGAATTATAGGCGATCCCCAGCCATTTCAAGAGAGCTTGCCCCTTCTTTTGGGGTGCTTAGACAACGATTTTGGCCAAACCCAAGGGTCGGATCCCTGTCGGCGAAACCTCGACCCGATAGGGCAACATCTCTACCCCGACCTGCAGGGCCTCACGAAACAGACGGGCATAGCGGGGATCCCGTTCTTCGCCGGGGGCAAACTCGGTGCAATCGGCGCGATTGATCCAGTACATCAGCAGGGCACGCTGACCCTGTTGGCGCACCGCGATCAAATCTTCCAGGTGTTTTTGGCCGCGAGTGGTCACCGTATCGGGAAACAGCGCACGGGATCCCTTGGCCCAGGTGGTGTTCTTCACCTCCAGATAGGCCGAGCCAGAGTCTCCTGTCAGCAGAAAGTCGATTTTGCTCTTGCCGCAGGTCACCTCCCGTTGCCGGCGAGAAAACCCTGCCAATTGAGGAAACCACCCTCGCTCCAGCCCCCAGTCCACCAGGCGATTGGGCAAGCTGGTGTTGATCCCCACCCATACCCCATCCACCTGGATCATCTCCCAGGTGTAGGCCAGTTTCCGTTTCGGCTCTGGGTGATGGGAGAGGTACACAGGTGCCCCCACCTGACAGACCCCACTCATCGGCCCTGTGTTGGGGCAATGGGCGATGATCTGTTGCCCGTTTTCCAGCTCCACATCGGCCAAAAACCGCTTGTAGCGGCTGCGCAGCACCCCTCTGTGCAAGGGGCTCGAAAAGCGGTAAGGCACCGGCCCATCCCTGCACTCCATCCGCAAAGCCTCTCCTTTCGTAGGTATTTTTCTTTAGGATTTTGGAAATCTTCTCCGGGGATCGTCTCTCCTGCGCTAGGGTGAATCATGTGTCCCAAGGCTTGGGGCAGCCTTTTACGGCTTTTTCCGACTTCATGGGAATTCTGCAGATCACTCTGGGAAGCAGTAAGATCCCTATCGCACAAGAGAGGCGTCTGCATTAGCTGTAGTCAGTGCTGCCGGAAAGAGCTGTATTGGCGATTAAACCCATTTAACACCTCTTTTTTCTGCCCTTTTGTCAAAACTTGGAGAAGAAAACCCGAATGCTGCGTCTTGATCCTGATCCCGGCTTTCAGCCTGCGGATCCCTTGCAGGACAACCGTGGGCGTGTGGCCATATTCATCGACGGATCCAATCTGTTCTATGCCGCTCTGCAACTGGGCATTGAGATCGACTACACCCGCCTGCTGAAGACGCTGAGTGGTCGGTCGCCCCTTTTGCGCTCTTTTTTCTACACCGGCGTCGATCGCAACAACGAAAAGCAGCAGGGGTTTTTGCTCTGGATGCGCCGCAATGGCTACCGCGTGGTTACCAAAGAGCTAACCCAGTTGCCCGATGGATCCAAGAGAGCCAACCTGGATGTGGAAATTGCCGTGGATATGCTGTCGCTGGTGCGCTGGTATGAGACGGCTGTGCTGGTGAGCGGCGATGGAGACTTGGCCTATGCGGTCAATGCCGTTAGCTACCAAGGGGCACGAGTGGAGGTGGTCAGCCTGCGTTCCATGACCAGCGATCAACTGATCAACTTGGCGGATCGCTACATCGACCTGGAATCCATCAAAGACCAAATCAAGAAGACCAACCGTCCCTCCTCCGCCTACCTGTACCGACCGGGGTTCACCGCCGATGAGGAGGACGAGGGATGACTTTCCCTCCCCCACAGGGAGAAGGGAAAGCAGAGCAACAGGGGGCTTACTGGGCTTTCCAATTTGAAGGGATCCCTTGCAGCAGGTAAACCGGGTTCAGGGGGGCAAAGCGGGTGCCCTCGGCCAGGACGGCAGAGCGGGAGATCTGAACGTGATCTACTCGAACTTGCCAGCCCCGAGAACGCAGCCATTGCAGGGCTTCACTGCAGGTTTCTAGGGTAGCGAAGTTGGCCACTAAGATCCCTCCAGGCCGCAGGCGGGCTTCCACCACCGGCAGCAGGTCGCGGATCCCTTTGCCGCCACCGCCCAGCACCACCCGATCCGGATCTGGCAGGTCGGCCAACACTTGGGGGGCTGCCCCCGGGATCACCTGCAGGTTCTCCAGTCCAAAGCGTTGCCGGTTGCGCCGAATCAGGCAGATGCCCATGGCGTTGCGCTCGACAGCATAGACCTGGAGCCGAGAAGAGAGGCGGGCTATTTCGATGGCCACCGAGCCGGTGCCGGCACCGATATCCCACACCACGCCCTCCTGGGGGAGCTGCAGGGATCCTAAGGTGAGCAGGCGGATGGGCTGCTTGGTGATCAAGCCGGGCTGGTCGGGAAAGGTGTAGAACTGGTCGTCCGGGATCCCGACCAAAGGCCAGCGATGGGGATCTGGCTCCGGCTCTACTCGTCGCAGCACCACAACGTTGGGGCTGGGGAAAACGGCGTCTTCCCCTTCTTGGAGGGGCACGACCTGTTCTTGAGGGGATCCCAGTTGACTACAGACCCAGGCTTGGTAACGCACCGGCAGCCGCAGGTCGGCAATGAACTGGGCCAAGACGGTCGGTGTATGCTCCGGATCGGTGAGCACCACGATCACAGGGGATCCCTGCTTGAGAACGGCTTCCAACCGCTCCACTCCCCGCCCGTGCAGGCTGAGGATGGTCGCCTCCTGCCAGGGGATCTGCAGGCGGTTCAGGGCCAGCTGCACCGAGCTCACCTGCGGATAGAAGGCCAACCGCTCCGCTGGGAAATACTCCGTCAACAGCCGCCCGATCCCGAAAAAAAGCGGATCCCCGCTGGCCAACAAAACTAGGGATCCCTGAGCCATCTCCTGCTGCAAAAGCGGGATCCAACTTTCCACCGGCCCGGTGAGCGGGATCTTGCGGGCCGGATGATCGGTAAAGTGCCGGAGCAGATGAGGGGCTCCTGCCAAAACCCTGGCTTGGGAAAGGGGGGGGATCCCCCAGGAAGCCACAGAGCCATCCCCCGCTACCCCTACGACCGCAAGCTGAGGTGACCGCCCAGGTGCTGCCGTAGCCATTTAACGTTCGACAGGTGGGTGGTATTGGCGCATGTGATTGAGAAAATCCAGTCGCAGCTCCGCCACTTCCCGTTGCATTTCCCGCATCTCCCGAATAAAGCTGAGTTGAGCCTCGATCAGGCGGCCATCGCGCTCCCGAAATTGCTCCATCATCATGGCTTGCGCTTCCCTCAGTTCGGCAAACCCAGCCTGCATATCTCGGCGGCACTCCTGTATGGCCACCTCCAGCTCGTCTCCCCGCTCTTCGTTCTGTCGAATCCGCTCCTGGTTCTGTTGGATCAACGCCCTGATCTCCTGGATTTCGGTCTGGAGTTGGGCTTCCATAGCCTGCCGCTCGGCCCGCATTTCGGCCATCTGGGCCTCAAAGCGCTCGGCAGATCGTTGCTGCTCGGCCCGCATTTCGGCCATCTGGGCCTCAAAGCGCTCGG
>NZ_JANSIL010000126.1:0-600 GCF_047462015.1 Synechococcus sp. R5-13
CTCGCTGCAACCTCTTGAGCCTGAGCTCTGCCTTGCGATAGTACTGGGGAACTGGAACAGACTCCCCCGCGTCGGTCACCAAAAAGGAGTCCAGTCCCACGTCGATTCCTATGGTGTTTTCCAGCGTTGCAGACTCAGGAGTAAACTCAGGGACGGACGAATCTTGCAGGCTCAAGGTCACATACCACCCGTCTGCCTTGCGGGTGATGGTAGCAGTCTTGATGACAAAACCGTCAGGCAAAGGACGGTGCTGAATTATCCGAACAGCACCGATTTTGGGCAGATGGATAAACTGCCCGCAAATGCAGTCCTGTTGCATCGGGGGGAAACTGAAGGAGCGATACCGCCCAGCTCCCTTAAATCTGGGTTTCCCTGCCCGCTTGCCGTTACAGTCCCCCTTCAGCCAGCGGTCGAATGCTTTGTGCACTCGCTCTATGCAGTTCTGGAGGACTTGCGAATGGACTGCTCTGTACTGCGGAAACAGGGCTTTCGTCTTCACCAAATCCCGTTTCTGGGAGTAGAAATCGGGATTGTCTTTCAGCTCAGGCAAGTGACAGATTAAGGGACAAGCATTGATATCACAGCGATTGTGTTCCCACC
>NZ_JANSIL010000127.1:0-5027 GCF_047462015.1 Synechococcus sp. R5-13
ACCACCATGCGGCCATCAACATCAAGCACAGGGCGGTGGGGCATCCCGTTCTTTTCGCGTCAGCGGGACGGAGTCCTTGAAGCCCGCACTCTCTCGCTTTGGCGGCGCGGAGCGCTTTGCGTCAGCATGAGTGTGGGAGTATGTCACGCTGAAGAAATCTGCAGGGATCCAGTTGGGGACATGTCGAATCCTGCTGCTGTCCAGGACTTGTCTGCCAGCCTGAAGATCGGCCAGGTGGCATTGGCAGCTGGCTTGTCCGTGCGCACGGTGCGTTACTACGAGTCGATTGGCCTGCTGAAGCCAACGGTGGAACGGGCGGAGTCCAGCTATCGATTGTTCGACCCTTCGGTTTTGGTTCGTCTGGCCTTTATCCGCCGCTGCCAGAGCCTGGGCCTGAGCTTAGAAGAAATCCGCCAAATCCTGGATGTCCACGACCGAGGGGAGCAGCCTTGTCCAGAAATTCGCCAGCATCTGCAAGGCAAGCTGCAGGAGATTGAACAGCGAATTGCCGATCTGCAAGCGCTGAAAAGCCAAATTCAAGGTCTCCTCTCCGATTGGCAGATCCCCCCTGCGGCTGCTGATGAAAAAGAGGTGATCTGCCCGATTTTGCAAAAACCAGGGGCCGGCGGTGGCAAGAGCGACAGCCGTTACTCCACTGTTACCGACTTAGCCAAGTTGCGCGGCTGATCCACATCGGCTCCGCGGCGCAAAGCCATGGCGTAGGCGAACAACTGCAGGGGGATCACGTTCAGAACCGCCGACAACAGGGGTGTTGTGCTGGGCACCTCGATGATGTGGTCGGCTTTCTCCCGCACCTGGGTGTCTTCGGGGTTGATGAGGGCGATCACCCGTCCCCCCCGCGCCCGCACCTGTTCGATGTTGGAGAGCATTTTTTCGTAGACGGGATCCCGGGTGGCAATGCACACCACCGGCACCCGCTCGTCGATGAGGGCGATAGGGCCATGCTTCATCTCCCCTGCCGGGTAGCCTTCGGCGTGGATATAGCTCACCTCTTTCATCTTCAAAGCTCCTTCCAGGGCAATCGGGGCGTTAACCCAGCGGCCCAGATAGAGCATGTTGGCAACATGATGGTACTGCTCCGCCAGTTGGTCGTAGAGGGCGGCGTCCTTCAGCATCAGGCTGATCTTGCCCGGCAGCTCGATCAAGGCTTGCAGGTGGGCTTGGATCTGGGCCGGGCTGAGGATCCCTTTGGCTTGGGCCAGTTGCAGGGCCAGCAAGTACCCTGCCACCAACATGCCGGTAAACACTTTGGTGGAAGCCACGGCAATCTCCGGCCCGGCATGGATGTAGAGGACTCCAGCATCCGCCAGACGGCTGGCCTGGGATCCGATGGCGTTGACAATCGCCAGAGTCGGGATCCCTTGGGTGCGGGCCTCGCTCATGGCTGCCAGCGTATCGACGGTTTCTCCCGACTGGGTTAGAGCCAGCAACAGGTGGTTGGGGCGCAACACCGGCTGGCGGTAGCGAAACTCAGAGGCGTAATCCACCTCTACAGGGGTACGGGCCAAGCTCTCGATGAAGTACTTGAGCACCCAGCAGGCGTGCCAGGCAGTACCACAGGCTACAGCGTGGATGTGCTCGATGTGGGCCAGTTGCCCCTCAGAAAGCGCTAGCCCCTCCAGCGTCACCCGGCCCTGTTCCAGATCCACCCGCCCCCGCAGCGTATCGGTGGTGGTGCGGGGCTGCTCAAAGATCTCCTTTTGCATGAAGTGCTTGTAGCCTCCCTTGGCGGCTGAGACGGGATCCCAGGCCACGGTGATGCTGGATTTGCGCAGCTCCTCGCCGGTAATGCGCAAGTAGCGCACTTGAGACTCCGTGAGAACCGCCATTTCCCCATCTTCTAAGAACACCACCTTGCGGGTATGGCGGACAATGGCAGGCAGATCGGAGGCCACGAAGTTTTCCCCTTCTCCCTCTCCCACCACCACGGCTCCGGCATTGCCCAAACGGGCTGCGATCAGCCGATCCGGCGCCTCCCGATCCAGAGCCACTACGGCGTTTCCTCCCCGCAGTTGCCCCATGACCTGGCCAAAGGCCGCCTCAAAGGAGCCCAGCTCTTCTGTATAGAGGCCGAGCAGTTGGGCGATCACTTCCGTATCGGTTTGGGAGCGGAATGGGATCCCCCGCTCCAGGAGACGCTCCTTCAGCTCCAGGTAGTTTTCCACAATGCCGTTTTGGATCACCACAATGCGCCCGCGCTCGTCGCACTGGGGGTGGGCATTTTCTTCGGTCACGCCGCCGTGGGTGGCCCAGCGGGTATGTCCGATCCCTACCTTGGCCGTGGGCATGTTGGCCGTCAGCTTCACCAGCAGGTTGTGCAGCTTGCCGGTAGCGCGGACAACTCTCAATCCTTCTTCGGGATCCACTGTGGCAATGCCGGCAGAATCATAGCCCCGATACTCCAAGGTGCGCAGGCCCTCCAACAGGATGGGGGCAGCCCACTGAAAACCCACGTAGCCGACAATGCCACACATTCCTCACACCTCAACCTCAGTCGCATCAGCGTTGCGTAGCCATAGGGGGTGCCGTAGGCACAGCACCTTATCCGCAAAGCCTACCCCAGCTTCGGGATCCCTTCAACGGCTTTGGCCGCCGTTGTTACCTCAGCGGGTCATCTCAGGGATCCCAGACTCCCGCTAGAGAGAGGGGAAAGGCAGCCAACTTATGGGGAAGTCTGCGGCTGCCATCCTTGGGATCCAGGGGCAACTCCCTGGGCAAAAGAGACGGGCGCAAAATGGAACTGATAACCTTCGGCCACCGCGGGCTGGATCCCATCTTCCCCAGGGACGCTGGAGACCAAGTTGCTCAGCCCCAACACCAACTCTCGAATGCCGCGGCGAAACTGGGGATCCCCGGTCAGCTCGTCGATGTCGGCGGTAATTTTTTGCATATTCTGAAAGGTGATGCGGGCGGAATCGAGGGTTTGGCGCAGAGTAGCTAAAGTGCCCGGATCGTTGAGGCTGGCGGCAATCTGCTGCAGATCTTCGGTAGCTTGGGCCACGTTCTCCGCAGCCGCTCGCACCTCGGCCAGGATCTGGCGCACATCGGCCTGGAGTTGTGGATCGGTAACCAGCGGGCGCACCGCGCTCGACATGGCCTGTAGATCGGCGCTCACCTGCTGAATGTTCTCCAGGACGGCGTTAAGGGAAGTGCGGTTTTGATCCACCAGGGCGGTGAATTGATCGGCAGCCGCTTGAAAACTGCGGGCAGTTCCCCTCACAGCCCCAGCCGCGTCTTGGATGGCCGTGGCAGCCGTGGTGAATTGCAACAAGTCCAGATCTTCGGTGCGCAGGGCAGCTACTCGCTCTTCCACGGTTTCTGAGAGATCGGCCACGCTATTGGCAACGCGGGTGAGCCCTTCTAGGGTGGCGTTAAGGGTGTCGAAGAGCTCATCGTCGTTGATCCGTGTGAGCAACTGATCCAGCCGGATCAATAACTGGCCAAAATCCACTCCAGGTTTGCCCTCCACCACATCCCCATCGCAGATGATTTGACTGCTGTCGCAATCCGCTGCCAGAGGGGATCCCGTTGCCGCCTGACCCCTCCCCTGGGGCAGGATATCCATCACCGTTTCCCCCACCAACCCCGTCTGTTTGGTTACAAACAGGGCGTTGCGGGGAATAGCCAAAGGCTGGTCAATGGCCACCTGCACCTCCACTTGATTGGGTTGAGGCGTGATACGCTCCACTCGACCTATGGTTACCCCCCGCAGCCGCACGCTGGATCCCTCGGCCAGCCCGACCACGTTGGTATAGGTGACGGTAAATTGAAAGCCGCGACTGCCAAAGCGCAGGTTGTAGATCCACAAAAACAGGCCGGCAAAGCCCAGCGCCCCCGCCAGGATCAACAGGCCCACTGCCCCTTCTCGCACTGCTCGCGAACGCATCACACCTGCCCCGCCACTTGAATTGGCCCTTCTACGCTACCGCTGAAAAACTGCCGCACAAAGGGGTTATCGCACGTTTCAATCTGCTGCACGGATCCCTCCCACTGCACCTGCCCCTGGGCCAACAACACAATGCGGTCGGTGGCGCGGTAAATGGTGCTGTGCTGGTGGGTCACCACAATGTAGCTCTCACAGGCTTTTTTCACCTGCTGCAGCTCCCGGATGAGATCTTCAATTACCGTGGAGGCAATGGGATCCAAGCCCGCTGTGGGCTCGTCGTACAGCAGCAATTGGGGCTCATCCTGGGGCAGAGAAGGATCCTCCATAATGGCGCGGGCGAAGCTGGCCCGTTTGCGCATCCCCCCCGAGAGTTCTTCTGGCAGGTTGTGCTCTTTGCCCGCCAGTCCCACCGCCTCCAGCTTGGCGGCCACCAATTCCCGAATGCGGGAGCGGGGCAACTGCGAGTGCTCGTAGAGCAAAAACCCCACGTTTTCTTCCACCGTCAGGGAGTCGAAGAGGGCGGCCTGCTGAAACACCATCCCTACTCGCAAAGGGGGAGTTGCATGATGGGCTTGAATCTCCGGGAGTGGGATCCCGCACCAGAGCACTTCTCCAGCGTCTGGCTCCGTTAGGCCGGCAATGATGCGCAGCAGCGTCGATTTCCCGGTGCCCGAAGGCCCCACCAGGCCCAGGGCCTCACCCCGGTACACCTTCAGATCCACGTGGTCAAGCACCACCGTCGAGCCGAAGCGCTTGGAAACTTGGCGCAGCTCCACCAAGGGGGCAGTGCTCTGCACTGCTGGCATGCTCAGAACCTCCGCCCTCGCCAAAGGCTGGAGCCTATTTTCCGCGGCCTGCTGCTCCTTTGGGCTGTCTATGCTGCTTCTGAAGCACTTGACCAATGATTTCAAGCAAAACTGGGGGCTCAGGATGCTTCCCTCCTTGAGTCGGCTTCACTGCTAGTTTAGGAGTCGGCAGGGGCCAAGGCAATGAAGCAGCCCACAGCCCTATCAAGGCAGATCAGGGATCCCTGGCGATAGGCCCAAGCCGTACCTGATACATTCACGCTGAACTCTCCTGAACATGGTTCAGGAAAGAAGCGATCGCATCCTGCCTATCT
>NZ_JANSIL010000128.1:0-10136 GCF_047462015.1 Synechococcus sp. R5-13
ATCAAAGCGCATTCCTCCCGGCACTGACCCTACGGGTACAGTGCGGGGCTCCTGCGATTTCTAGCTGAGCGCCAGAGGAAACCGATCAGCCAACTCCTCAACGACCAAAGAGGTTAGCTGCCAAAGTCCTTCCCACTGGCTCTGGTCGTGAAGATGAGGTAGCCGGGGGGTCATCAGCCCCAATAGGCTCAGGAGATAAGGGATCCTTATCATCGCCGCTGCAAGGGGCTATGGTGTTCAACCCAAGAAGATTGAAAAGAGGCTATCCCTGGGCAGAAGCTGGCCCGGAAATCGGTCTGCCAGGCCTGTAGCCACTAGCGAATGTACTGAGCCAAAGCCCGCGAAGAATAGCCCACCCGCAACTTGCGCAGGGCATCCCGCTCGATCTGACGAATCCGCTCCCGCGTCAGGTTGAAGTGATCCCCCACCTCCCGCAGGGTTCTTGCCTGTTGCCCATCTAACCCATAGCGCAACTCCAGCACCTGCCTCTCAATCGGCTTGAGGGTTTGCATGGCAGAACGCACATCCTGCTGCATGGATTGCACGAGGATCCCTTGAAAGGGCTGCTCTTGCCGCTCATCTTGCAGCAAATCTCCAAGGCGGCTTTCTCCTTCCTGGCCGACCGGCACATCCAGCGACAGGGGCAAAGCAGCAGCCTGTTGGATCATGCGCAGTTTCTTGACTTTAATGCCCAAGGCTTCTGCCAGCTCCGCTTCGGTGGGCCGCCTCCCCTGCAGCTTCATCAGCTCGCGGTTGGTGCGCTTGAGCAGGCGTACTTTGTCGACCATGTGTACCGGCAGGCGAATCGTCCGCGCTTGGTTGGCAATGCAGCGGGTAATGCCTTGGCGAATCCACCAATGGGCGTAGGTGCTGAAGCGAAACCCCCGTTCGGCATTGAATTTTTCGGTGGCCCGAATTAACCCGATATTGCCCTCTTGGATCAGATCCAAAAAGGGCACCCCCCGATTGAGGTATTTTTTGGCAACACTGACCACCAGGCGCAGGTTGGCGTTGACCAGCTTGCGCTGAGCCTGCTCCCCTTGTCGGATGCGGGAGCGAAGGGTGGATACGGAAATCTGCAGGGCCTCGGCCAGAGCCTCATCGCTGGGATCCTCCCCCCGCTGTTGCCGCCATTCCTGCCGGGCTTGGTCGATGAGGAGCTTTTGCTGAATTTTGCGCGACAACTCGATTTCCTCAGCGTGATCGATGCGGGGCACGCGACCGATGGTATTCAGGTAGTGATCGACAGCGTCTTCATTCAACCGGGATCCGCCGGCCCCTGGCTCTGAGTCAACTTCTGCGAGGTCGTCTTGAGGGGCAGACTCAGGGTCGAACCAGAAATCGTCGAACTCCTGAGGCGAAGAGACAGAGTGTTCAGGATGAGGACGAGAAAAAACCACAGCCAGGTGAGGAGAGAACTTCATCTCCCAGTCTAAAAAGGTTTCTGCTGCTGCTGCGAGCGAAAATCGATCATGCCCCTCTTTTTTGTCCGGAGATTTTTCCGCTTGGATGCGGGAACAGCAGGGATCCCGTCCGCCAAGTCTTTGCAGGCAAGGGGTCGCTCGCCAAAAAGCGGTAAGCGATTTTCGATCTAGACCTTGAGGTAAGCTTGTTTGTGAGCCGGTTAGCTCAACGGCTGCCGGGTGGGATCCCAGGAAAAGGGAACCTTGCCAGCTCAGGCTACCATGTGAGGATCGCTCAACTTCCTCAGTCTGGAAAAGAATATTTACGGCTTTCTGCTCCTATGGAGTCTAACGACCGGCACCATCCATCGGCCAACTTGATTGGGGAACGGGTGCGCTGGGTACGGGAGAAGCTGCAACTCACCCAAGATCAACTGGCGGGTCGCTTGGCCAAGTACGGTGTGCAGTTGGACTACGTCAAGATTGGCCAGGTGGAAAAGGGAAAACGGCGCGTCATCGACAAGGAACTGGTGGCCTTTGCCAAGGCGTTGGGGGTATCGGTCACTTGGCTGCTGAGCGGAGATGAATCCCACCTGTAGCGGCCTGCGGGAAAGTACATCCGATACAGGGATCCCGAACAAAAGGACGTGAAGATACTTAAATACCTTGTACTCTCGGACGTGATCTCAGTCATTTTCCGTGTAAACACGGTAGGCTGGACTCATGAATAGATTGGCTTGAGGCCAAACCCCAGCTTTTCCTTGACCATCCGCGGGGGTGGGAAAAGCAGAGAGATACAGCGCCGCGCCGGAAGTACGGGTTTTTCCAACAAGGATCGGGATCACGGGCTTCTTCACCTAAACTTGATATTGTTGACTTGGCGTTAAGCTGCCGCCGTCTATCTGGCCGTCTATCTGTTTGTGTGAGGTTTGCCGATGCTCTCTTTCTTCTTCAATTCCAACAAGGCCAACAGCCGACAAACCGGAGGCCACCGTCTGCCTGCTGCCAGCAAAACCACAGGCACGCAACGGATCCCTAACTACAACCGCCTTTCTGCCCCCCATGAGGTGCTCAAGCAGGAGAAGCAGAGGAAGCGGGAGCAAGAGTTTACCGAAATGGAGCAAAACATCAATCGCATTCGCTACTTCTACCAAAAAGCAGACATGCCCCTGGAGATGCGGCAAATTCTGACCTACCGTAAGCTGATGGAGCTGGACTACTTTACCCCACAGGCGGCAAAAGAGCTGCTCAAGCAATGGCAGCAGCAGGAAAAGCAGGAGCAAGAACGCCGTCGGGCTTGAGAAAAGGACTACCTCCAGCAGAGTTTGGGCAGCCGAACCCTGGCAAGGGGGCTTGTTGAGCCAAGAGTTCCCGGTCTCCAGGTGGGGGAGCGTCTACGGGTAAAGGCCGCGATCCTGTAGGGCTTGCGCCACTCGGCCTACCCCTAGGGTGTAGGCAGCCAGTCGCAGCGACACTTGCCGCCGTTCTGCCTCCTGCACCACCCGTTCAAAGGCACGTACCATCAGACCTTCCATTTCTTGATAAACTCGCTCTTCATCCCAGAAGACGTAAGAGAGTCCCTGCACCCACTCCAGATAGCTCACCACCACTCCACCGGCATTGGTTAGGACATCCGGCAATACCTGGATCCCTCGCGATTCCAAAATCCGGTCGGCGGCAAGGGTGGTTGGCCCGTTGGCAGCTTCTGCCACAATCCGGGCTTGAATTTGGTGGGCATTGGCTTCGGTAATTTGATTTTCCAGAGCGGCAGGGATCAACACGTCCGCTTTTTGCACCAGTAGGTCGGCGTTGCTGATGGGCTCAGCTTGCGGAAAGCCCGCCATGCGGCCTCCCTGTTCCTTCATGTGGGCTTTGAGGGCGGGGATATCCAGTCCTTTGGGGTTATAAAGGCCCCCAGAACTGCCGGAAACCGCCACAATTTTGGCTCCTGCCTGATGCAGCAAGCTGGCCGCTGCCCCGCCCACATTGCCAAAGCCTTGGATCAACACCGTTGCCCCTGCCAGGGATCCACCATGTCGGGCCAAGGCTTCCCGTACGGTGATCATCACCCCCCGTCCGGTGGCCAGTTCTCGCCCCCGAGATCCCCCAATCGAGAGAGGTTTGCCCGTCACTACTCCCGGCACCGCATGCCCGACATTCATGGAATAGGTATCCATCATCCAGGCCATCTCACGGGCAGAAGTTCCCATGTCTGGAGCGGGAATGTCCTCTGCAGGGCCGATATCCTTGATCAGCTCGCTGGTATAACGGCGGGTAATGCGCTCCAGCTCCGAGACCGAATAACGCCTCGGATCGATAGGGATCCCCCCTTTGGCCCCACCGTAGGGAATGCCCATAAGGGCACATTTCCAGGTCATGAGCATCGCCAAGGCCGAGACCTCTTCAAGGGTGACCGCTGGGTGGTAGCGGATCCCCCCTTTGTAGGGGCCGAGAACGTTGCAATGCTGCACCCGATGGCCCGCCAGCACTTGGATGTGTCCGTTGTCCAGCCGCACGGGGATCGCCACCGTCACCACTTTGCGGGGGGTGCTGAGGATCGCCACCCAGCCGGGATCCAGCTTCAGCTCGCGAGCTGCCCAATCCAGGTAGCTACAAGCCTGGGCAAAGGGACAGATGTGGGCGGGAGAGGGAGGGGCAGAAGAGGCCAGCGCAGGACTTGCAGCCATGGCGAAGAGAAGCAAGGGCTGTTTCCACACTATACCGCCGGGAACCGGAGAGGAACGTTCCGTAGCAAGCGTTACAAATAGTTGAGGATCTGCAGCAGAACAAAACAGAGGCCGGCACTGGCCAGGGGCACGGTCAGGTTATCCAACCCCCACCAAGAGAACACCTCCAGCCCCATGGTTATCCCCCCCACCAAGAGGCTGATGGCCAGCAAAGGGGGGGAGAAGCCAAAGTACCCCAGCAGCAGAGCCGCGATCACCAAGCTGCTCACCGCCCACATGGTCAGGGATCCCTCCCAGCTTTTTTGAATGGATCCCAGTTGGTAGGGGTGTTTGCCCCAAGTTTTGCCCACTAACCCTGCCAAGGCGTCGGCCCACGTCATCACCAATATGCCGATCACCGCGAAGACCTGTCGCTGGGGACGCCAGAACCAAAACAGCAGCAGGCCAATGCTGACGGCGTAGAAACAGGTGCCAAAGCTGCGGCGACCGACTCCATTCAAGCTGGGCAAGATGGCCACCCGGTAGGAGAGCAGCGCCAAGCCGGCAAACACCAGAGAGAATCCCACCCCTAGCCAGCGAGGCACTTGCAAAGCCCAAGCCAACAAAATGATATTGCCCACACCAATGTGAATGGCCTTGCGCACCCATTCCCCGTCCACCTGGCGGGAGCGCAACCATTCCGCAAAAGCGAATACGGAGGCCAGCCAGAGAGCATAGCAAGCAAGCTGCTGGGCCAGGCCCATGAAACGGCCTCAGAGGGTTTTCAAGTAGCTGAGCAGATCTGCCATCTCCTGAGGATCCGGCTGGAACTGGGGCATGGGAGGCGTTTTGCCACCGGTCACCTGCTGAATAATAAACCGATCCGAGCGGCGGCTGCTCACCCCCCGCAGACTGGGCCCCACTCGCCCATCCGCTTCTTCTCCGTGGCAGGCTGCACAGTTGAGGGCAAACAAGGATGCACCATGGCTAACCTGCCCCTGTAAGCTGAGGACGGCTTCCGTGTAGGGATCCAGACGAGCCTCAGCACTTAGCCAAGCCCAGGTCAATATCGCCAGCCCTAGACCGAGGAGGGCAAGACCCAGCCGAGTTTTTTGAGACCAGACACTTGTAAAGAATCGCTGCAAGGATTTGAGGAAGGGTTGTAAACGCTGTTGGGATGAAGGCTGAAGTCGCTTTTGCTCAAAGCCGACGCAACTGCCAGTTGATGACTGGCTGCTGCGGGATTGAGTGGTCTCTGAGAGGGAGGGAGACACAGACAACGCTGAGAGAAACCGTTTCAATCTTTTACATTTCAACCAACACGATAACTCAGGAGCCTTTCCCTGCCAATAATCTGTAAAGGTATTTACTTTTTCTTAATGGTTGGCTGGGCCACGTGAGACTTTGATCCCTCTGAGGGGGGACGGTTGGGAAAGAGCCGCTCCATCACCTCCGCTTGGGCCCAGGGATCCCGGTTGAGGCTGTGGATGGCATTGGCCCATGGAAAGTGCGCCCGCAGGCGACGGTAGAGAGATAAATTACCATAAATGACGACGGCTGCCACCCGCTCCCGATGCTGTTGCAGCCAATCCAGCACATAGTTGGGCAAGGGATCCCCAAGGAAACCTTGGAAAATCAACCCTGGGGCGTTGTCTAGAGCGGCTTCCAACCAAGGCAGGGGGGTAAGGGCATCGCTGAGCACAGGAAGCATGCCTAAGGCAGCCGGAACATGCAGGGCGGGAGATTGCAACTGCACATCGGCAGCACCCAAGGGGGGATCCTGCCAGATCCAGTTCAACCATCCGGGCTCTGCGGGCGGGCCGAGGGGCCGGCCTCCTTCCACGCCACCACGGGCCATAGCCGCTTGACAGGGAGCAATATCCTTCTCGGCCAAGAGGGATCCCAGCTGTGCGGCTCTGTGCAGAGCAGAGGTCAGGTGGGAGCGCCTGTTGAACAACTTTCCCAACGCCGTTCGCGTCCGCGGAACGGAGTCCTTGTCCTTGGAGATGGGATCCCCCAACAGCAAAGGCTTCAGTTGCTCGGCTGGAGAGCCACGGTTGAGGGCCGGATCCGTGGGATCCCTGGCCCCCATCCATCCGCCAAGGGCGCTGAAGTCGGTTTCCGCCAAGGCCGGCCACACCTGTTGGAGGAGAGCTGAGGCGGCAGGTAGGATTCGCTGTTTGGCCCGCAGCACCCGCGTCACCGACTGGGCAAGCTGGTCTGTGCTGAGGGATCCCTGTTGCACCGCTTCCAAAACGGCTGCCAAGGATGCCATCGGATCGGGGGGGGCCAAAATTAGGTCGGCACCGGCCTGGAAAGCCCGCACGGCCAATGAGTTGGGAAAGGACTCCGTCCCGCTAACGCGAACGGCCAGCTCTGCCAGAAAGCCTTGATCGAGGCTATCCACGACGATAAGCCCACCAAACCCCCATTCCTGGCGCAGCAGTTGGGTCAGCCGCCCCGGCAGCAGGGTGATAGGCCAGCGCTCATCCCACTCCGGCAGCACCACGTGGGAAACCAAGATCGCCCCCACCTGCTCCACCAAACCTCGAAAAGGCAGCCAAGGTCCCTCTTGGAGCTGGGCTAGGGTCAGGGTTAATCGGGGGCACCAGGGGGAGTCTGTTGTCTTTGGGGATGGCTTCAGTCCGGCCTGAACCGGATCCCTCCAGCCTTTGCCCGGAAAAGAGCTGGCTGTGGTTAGGATCCCGCCTGTGCTGCCCGGGGTGGCTTGCTCACATCCGCGCACAAAAGCTCGCGCCAGTTGCAAAGCAGACAGGGGATCCTCCGCCAGCGCCCCTTCCCCCAGCGGCTCTGCCACCGGGCTGAGCAACCAATTGATGCCGATGGCCGCCGCCTCCCGCGCCGTGATCCGCCCCCACTGCTCGGCCCAGCGTTCTGCCTCTGATCCCAGACGGCTCAACCCCAGGGGATGGGGAAAAGAGGTAGCCCCCTGTAGGGCCAGCCCCCGCCCGACCTCGGCTGCCACCAAAAGGGGCAGAGCCGCCCAAGACTGGGCCTCCTCGATCAGCAGCAGGGCCTCGGCCACGTGGCCATCCGTGAGCCAGATGCCCCCGATCCCCACCTCCTGGATAAGCCGTTTGAGGATCTCTCGGGGAGGAGACTGGGATCCCAGACGGGCCGAGACCGGCACCACCAACAGTTGCGCCACCTGCCGGGCTAGGGACAAGGGTCGGTCAAGTTCCTCGAGCGGAGATCCGGAAACACTCATAGGCACAGCCGAAAGTTCGTCAGCAAGGGGAACTGCTCCCTTTGCAGAAACGCAGATCATGATAGCCACTCCTGCCGGTTGCGGCTCGCAGCGGGCTGTTGAGGGCTAACGAGAAAGCCGACAACGGTCACAGGTGCCACAGGGCAGGCCGGGCTGCTCCCCAGGGTAGCCAAAATAGGGCAAGATCGCCTGCCACCGACAGCCGCGGGCGTGGATGAGGGCTTCCATCCCTTGCCAGGGATCCTCTCGTCTTAAAGGCTGCCAACGGCGGTGCAACACCTGAAAGTGAAAGGGATCCGGCCACCGCAAACAGCCCATCTCCTGCAGCAGACCCAAGGCCACCCGTGCCTCTCCAGGCGGCAGGTCGGCGTAGGATCCCTGCTGAGGCAAGGTTTGCAGCAGGTGGCGTGCTCGGGCCTGAAGGCGCTCCTGCTGGGAATAGAAATAGGCTTGGCGCCGGCGATCGCTGGGATCCAGCAGGCCCGTCGGCTCCGAGACCAGCATCAGGGCCCGGCAAGGGCCACCATCCCGACCACCTCGCCCCACCTCTTGCAAATAATCCATCAAGGTGGGCGGGGGATGAAAGTGCAGTACCCAACGCACGTCCGGCTTGTTGATCCCCATGCCGAAGGCGTTGGTGCAGACCAGAAAGCGCAGTTCCCCCTGCAGCCAGGATCGTTCTAGCCGGCGGCGGGATCGCGCTTCCAGCCCCCCGTGATAGGTGGCGGTTTTCAAGTTCTGTCGGCCCAGCCACTCGGCCAGCTCTTCCCCATCCCGCCGGGTGCGCACATAGACCAGACCCGACCCGGGATTCTCGCCCAGGAATCGCAGCAGACGACGACGGCGATCCGCCGGGCTCCAGGCTATCGCCACATTGAGGGAGAGGTTGGCCCGCAGGGGATCGGCGCGAATGTGCTCCGGATCCCGCAGCCCCAGGATTTGGCTGAGGCGGCTGCAGGTTTGGGGGTCAGCCGTGGCGGTAAAAGCGGCGATGGGAAAAGAGGGCTTCACCGGGGCCAGAGCCGGGCGCAGCAATCCCAGACGGCGGTAGTCGGGCCGGAAGGATCCCCCCCAATGCACCAACGTGTGGGCCTCATCCACGATCAGGCCGTTGATTTGCACCTGAGGCTGTTGCAGCCGTTGCCAAACGGGGGGGCTGAATAGGGTCTCCGGCCCCAGATAGAGCAGGCGCAGTCGGTTTTCCTCAAGGGCCTTCAACACCCGCTTGCGCAGGGCTGGATCCAGCTCGCTGTGGAGACAGGCTGCCGGCAGCTTGCGTTTCCAGAGATCCTGAACTTGGTCTTCCATCAGGGCGATCAGGGGCGAGACCACCAGCGTCACCCCTGTTTGCAGCAGGGCTACTAGCTGAAAGCACAGGGATTTGCCAAACCCCGTCGGCAACACCACCAGCGCGTCGCGCTTGTCCAGCAGAGCGCGGATCACCTGATCCTGCGGTGGGCGCAGCCTCTCGTAACCCCAGTGTTGCTTGAGGGCGCGCTGAATCTGCTGCCAATCCTGCAAACGGCAACCCCCTTTTCAACAATTTCCTTCAGCAATCTACAGCGATTTCGGGAGAAGCTGTCTTATAGGCTATTTCAAATCCCGCTGAACCTGCTAGCTCCCCTCTTCCAAGGGGTGAGGGCGCAGAGGATCGGCCCCACCGGCTTGCCTGTAGGGGATCCCTGTCACACCTATCCCCGTGTCCAGGGGGCTGGGATCAGGATCCCCGGCAGAGAAGGGATTCTCACCTGCTGCATGGGTGAAGGTGTCGATGGCGGCGGGCTTGTGCGATCCTAGAGCTGGGACTTCCCGCCTGCTTCGATACTTTTCCCATGACTGCCAAAGTGCTCCGCACCGCTGACGCGAACGACTCCTCGCGCCTGCTCCAGCCCAGAACGGCCTCTGTTCACCGTCGCACCGGGGAAACGGATGTTCAAATTCGTCTGAACCTGGATGGCAGCGGCCACTACGAGATCGACACCGGGATCCCCTTTTTGGATCACATGCTGGCCCAGCTCAGCACCCACGGGCTGATCGACCTGCAGATCAAGGCCATAGGGGATCTGCACATCGACGATCACCACACCAACGAAGATGTGGGCATCACGCTGGGACAGGCTCTGGCGCAGGCTTTGCAGGATCGGCGGGGCATTCATCGCTTCGGCCATTTTTGGGCGCCTTTGGATGAAGCCCTGGTGCAGGTGGTGCTGGATTTTTCGGGTCGCCCTCACCTCAGCTATGGCCTGGAGCTGCCCACAGAGCGCATTGGCCGCTACGAAACCCAGTTGGTGCGGGAGTTTTATCAGGCGGTGGTCAACCACGCCCAGCTTACCTTGCACATTCGCCAGGCTGCCGGTCTCAACGCCCACCATATTGTCGAGGCCAGTTTTAAGGCGTTTGCCCGTGCCCTGCGCATGGCTGTAGAACGGGATCCCCGCCGACAAGAAGGGATCCCCAGTTCGAAGGGAGTACTCTAGGCATGAACTGGCCACGGAGACTGTTGGCCTTGGCTCTGGGATTGGGGACAGTTTTCTTCGGTCTGGGCCAGATGGGGGGTGCAGAGCGCTTGGGGGTGTTTCTGCCGCCTTTGTTTGATTGAGTTCTCCTTGCCCGTGGAGGATCTGGCCCAGTTTGCTCACAATGGCACGGTGAGCCGGCAGTTGGATTTCTATCTGCGGCGGCTTACGCCAGAGCAGCAGGCAGCTTTGGCAGATTTGCTCACACGCGATTTTGATCCCAGCACCTCTGCGCACTACTTTGATTCGAGACGTAAACTACCCGACCCTGACTGCTTCGCAGTACAGGGCGGGCTTAAGGCCTCCGGCCCGCTGGCGCGAA
>NZ_JANSIL010000129.1:0-10623 GCF_047462015.1 Synechococcus sp. R5-13
TGGCTTGCCAACTGCAGGGCTGCCGAAAGCCCGCCCTGTACTGCGAAGCAGTCAGGGTCGGGTAGTTTACTAAAATGCCACCTCGGAGCTTCTTCCCCATAGGTCTTGCTCTCCAGCGTTACGTCCTCACAATCTTAGCTTCACATTGCTTCATGAAAACCCAAAAACAATGTCTGGCTCTCCACCTGGGAGTGTGGCACGGCCTCTTCTCCAACTATCGACCCACCGCCGGCGGCTGGGAGCTGGGGGGCCAAAAGCGCAGCCTCATCACCTTTGAGGCCTTGGCTCCATCCTCTTCTTCAGGAAGTCCGGCGGCAGGGAGCGCGATCCGCCAAACCAACGCCTACTACCCCCTACAGGGATCCCCCACTCCAGAAAGCTGCCACAGTTGGGTTTACCAAGACTTCTCTCCTGGATTGCGGTTTTTCCCCGATGGATCTTTTTCCAATGGGCGGCTGCAGCTGGCGCCGTTTAGTGATTTTGCCGTCGAGCAGGGCTTTCTCTGGGGGGATCGCAAGGCGCGGCTGGTGCAACAGTGGGATGCCCAAGGTCGTCTGGTAGAGGTAACCGCGATCCTGGAGCGGCGCGGCCAAGCTTTGGATCCCGTTGCAGACTGTGCACCCCTGAGCAGAGAGCAGCTGAGAGCCTGCCTCCAGGGGAGATGGCGGGGGATCGCCCAGAGCTTTGCGGTTGCCGAGGGCCGGTTTGCCGAAACCGAGGTGGACTGCTCGGGGGCAGAGTGGTTGAGCAACTGGGATCCCTTGCCGGGAGGGCTGTGGATTGGCGGGCCGGATCCCTTGCCCATCCCTACCGCCCACCGGGATCGCAGCTTTTCGGTGAGCCTGAGCTGGTTTCCGCAGTCGGAAGACTGCCATTGTCTCTTGCGTTTGATCCGGGACTACGATGCCCGCGGTGCTTGGCAGCGGGTTACGCTGATCCGGGCGCAGAAGGATCCTGGTTGAGGAAGGCGCAAACCTGGGCAAACACCGTTTCCCGCTCGCAGTCCAAAGTGAGGATGTGGTCGGAGTGCTCCAGCCAAGACAAGATCTTCTCCTCGGATCCCAGCTCTTGATAGAGCCACGCTGCCTGTTCAGGATCCACTACTGTATCTTGGCGGGATTGCAGGATCAGGGTGGGAACCCGGATGCTGGCCACTTCCCCCTTGACCCGCTCGATGAGCTCGAGGGCGCTGCGCACTGCCGACAGATTGAAGCTGCGAAAATAGGCTACCTTTTCCGCCAAAGCGCGGACATCCCCGTCCCGAATGGGCAGATGGAAGCGGGGGACATCCTCCAACAACCACCCCAGGCTGTTCAGGTACTGCTCTGGGCGAAAAAGATAGTACCAGCGGTGGCGAATGGCGAAAAATGGCGCCAGCAGCACCAATTTGTAAACAGGATGGGCAAAAGCCAGGTGCAAAGCCAGCAGACAGCCGGTGGAAAAGCCCACCAAGGAAACGCGGGGATACTCCTGCTGCAAAGCCAGATAATGCTCCAAAGCCCGCCCGTACCACTCCGTCCAGCGGGAAGGGGGCATGTGGGCAGACCGGCGGTCGTGTAAGCGATGCGGAGCACTGTCATGGCCGGGATAGTTAAACCCCTGCACCGTCAGGCCAGCCGCCAACAGCCGCTCTGCCAGCCATTGCAACTCGTAAACACCGCCCCCCAATCCATGTAGCAGCAGACAGGCGTGTTCCCCTGCTCCTCGCCACAAAAAGGGTTCGTTACTCAACATAAAAAAATAAAACTCCGTTCCACTTCGCGACAGGATCCCTTGCTAGCCCAAGGTGATATCCAGCAACATCATCACCACAAACCCACTGATGACCCCAAAGGTGCCCTCCCGCTCCAACCCCTGCCGGTGCGACTCAGGGATGATCTCATCGGAAATGACAAACAACATCGCCCCCGCCGCAAAAGCCATGCCCCAGGGTAGTAGGGGCTGCGCCAGAGAGACCACCGTTGCTCCCAGGATGCCGCCGATGGGCTCCACCAGTCCGGTCAGCAAGGCGATGCCAAAAGCGAACAGCCGCGAGTACCCCTGGCCCACCAGTGACAAAGCCACCACCAGCCCTTCTGGCATGTTCTGCAAGCCGATCCCCAGCGCCAGCGCCAACCCATCGCCGACTTGGCCGGTAGCGAAACCCACCCCCACCGCCAAGCCTTCCGGGAAATTGTGCAGGGCGATGGCAATGATGAACAGCCAAATCCGCTTCAAATGGGCGCGGTTCTCCCCTTCCACCCCTTTGAAAAAGTGCTCGTGGGGAAAAAAGCGGTGGGCACTCTCCAGGAAGATCGCCCCCAACAACAGGCCTGCCACCATCACCACAGCCGCCCCAAATGGGGAATACCCCAGCGCTATGGCTGCCTCGGTGCCCGGCACCAGCAGGGAAAAAGAGGTGGCCGCCAACATCACCCCACCCCCAAACCCCAGCAGGATCCCTTGTACCCTTTCGGAGAGCGAGGGAAGAAAAAGGGCCGGCAAAGCCCCCAGCCCCGTCGCCAACCCGGCGATCAAGCTGGCCAGGGATCCCATCGCGATTGGATGCACAAGATCCTCCTTACCAAGCCAAATGCTTTTCAATTTTTCCCTTTTTTTGCCTGCCTGGGAAACCCTCCACCAGCTCTTTTTCCTCGACGGCTGAAAATGACTCTCTGGCTGCTTAGCCTAGGGATCCTGAAGCTGCCAAGCAGTATAAACCTAGGTGTCAGTGCTTCTCATCACTCCCAACAAGCTGGTTTCGAGGCTAAGCTTTCTCTAGTCGAGCGGCCACTCCTCCTGCGGAAAACAACCTGTCAGTGTGTTTAGGTGGCGATAGTGAGGAAAAAGCAATAAAGCAATTGCAACCCTTGTAACTCTAAGTCTGGGCGGAGTTTGCTTAGGGCTAGCCGGCTGCGGTGGCGGCAGAAGCGGTGGGACGATAGTGCCTACACCGACACCTACGCTGACTCCAACACCTACGCCGACTCCGACACCCACGGATGATGAGATGGGTGATGATGATGAGATGGGTGATGATGAGTGATGTAGGGAATTAGTCCTTCAAAAGCAGCTCGGCAATTTGAAGGGCGTTGAGGGCCGCACCTTTGCGGATTTGATCCCCGCATAGCCACAGCTCCAGGGCCTTGGGCTCGGAGATGTCCTGGCGGATGCGGCCCACCGCCACTTCATCCCTGCCGGCCACGTCGATGGGCATGGGAAAGCGGTTCTGCTGCCAATCTTCAATGAGCACCACCCCAGGGGCCTGGGCCAGGATTTGCCGGGCTTTTTCCACAGGGAAGGGCTGTTCAAACTCCAGGTTGAGGGCCTCGGCGTGGGTACGTAGCACCGGCACCCGCACACAGGTAGCTGTCAGCCGCAGGTTGGGGGATCCCATAATCTTGCGGGATTCGTTGACCATTTTCATCTCTTCCTGGCAGTAGCCGTTCTCTTGCAGGGGGCTGTTGTGGAGGAAGAGGTTGAAGGCAATGGGGTAAGGGAACACCTGGGGCTGCAACGGCTGCCCCTGGAGGTAGGCGCGGGTTTGCTCTTGCAGCTCCACCATGGCGCGGGCCCCGGCCCCACTGGCCGATTGATAGGTGGCGGCCACCACGCGGCGCAGGGGGATGTGGCGATGCAGGGGGTAGATGGCCACGCACATTAGGATGGTGGTGCAGTTGGGATTGGCAATGATCCCTTGGTGACGGAAGGCTTCCTGGGGGTTGACCTCCGGCACCACCAGCGGAACATTGGGATCCAGGCGAAAGGCGCTGGAGTTGTCAATCAGCACCGCCCCCGCCTCGACGATGGTTCTGGCCCAGGTTTTGGAAACACTTGCTCCGGCAGAGGCCAGCACCAGATCCATGCCTCGAAAGGCCGCTTCTGAAACCGGCTCAACCGGGATCCGCTCCCCCTTGAAGGTCAAATAAGTGCCCGCTGAACGGGGCGAGGCCAAAAGCTTGAGGTCGGCTACAGGAAAGTGGCGCTCTTCCAATAGCGTCAGCAGCTCCGTCCCTACTGCTCCTGTGGCCCCCAAGATGGCTACCCGTTGTTGCCGTGCCATGCTTTCTTGTCCTTAGGTTTTCCTAATTCTAGGGTTCCAGAGGTGGCTGTAATCGAGGCCAAAGCAGCCTGCACCTCTGCCAGCTCGACTTGATCGGTCAGCTCGGCCTGGCCGATGCGGCGGGGCAGAACGAAGCGAATCCGCCCCTGTTTGACTTTCTTGTCGGCCTGCATTGCCTGCAGCACTGCCTCCCAAGGGATCCCGGCCGGCCACCGGCTGGGCAGTCCTGCTTTTTCAATGAGGCGTTGTTGCCGTTCGGCTTCAGCAGCGCTCCACCACCCCAGGCGGCGGGCGATCTCCCCGGCAGCTACCATGCCGATGGCGACAGCTTCTCCGTGCAGATAGCGGCGGTAGTGGGTGGCCGTTTCCAGGGCATGGCCGAGGGTATGGCCGTAGTTCAAGATGGCCCGCAGGCCCGCTTCTTTTTCGTCCTGCTGCACTACCCAGGCTTTGCACTCGGCACAGCGGCGCAGCAGGTAGTGCAAGTCTGCGGGAGTAAAGTCGGTATAGCGGCTCAGTTGGGGTCGATCTTCCAAAAACTCAAATAGGTCGGCAGCCTGAATCACGCCATATTTGATCACTTCCGCTAGGGCTGAGGTAAACTCCCGCTGGGGCAGAGTTTTCAGCACCGTCGGGTCAATCCACACCAGGCGCGGCTGATAAAACGCCCCGATCAAGTTTTTCCCCTGGGGATGGTTGACGCCGGTCTTGCCGCCGATGGCCGCATCCACCATCGCCAAGAGGGAGGTGGGCACCTGCACAAAAGGGATCCCGCGCAGCCAGGTGGCGGCAGCAAACCCCACTATGTCGCCAATGACCCCCCCTCCTAGAGCCACCAAGGTGGAGGAGCGCTCCAGGCCAAAGGCTAGGGCGGCGTCGTAGATCTTGGCCACCGAGCGCAGGGTTTTGTAGCGTTCGCCGGCAGGCAATAGGCAGAGGCGGGCGGCAAACCCCGCTTGTTGCAGCCCCTGCAGCAACTTCTCGGCAAAGTGTTTGGCAATGCCGGGATGGCTCACCACCAGAGCCTTGCCGGAAAGCCCTCTAGCTCGCATTTGGGATCCCAGCTGGATGAGGCTGTGGCCAGGGGAGCCTTCGGCAGACTGGAGGAGAATATCGTAGGAGCTGTGGGGAAGCTTGACAGGGATCAGATAGGGATCCATGCGTGTCGGTCCTGGGGGGCGGGATCCAGTGTGGCATGTTCTGCTCCCGTCTGCCTGCTGCAGGCATTGTCCTTGGGGTCTGAAAGCCCAGGGGTCCTGCTAGGGGTTGGGGTCAACTGGCTGCGGCTCCGACTGGGGAGTGAGGGTTTCCAAATCCGGCAGAGCTGTTCCCGCCGGCGAGGCCGAGTCTTCTTGGGCCAAATCCTGCAGGGCGGCTTGGGCCGGCTGAAATTGCGGATCCAGCTCCAGACAGCGCTGCAAGCTGGCTTGGGCGGCTGCTCGCTGGCCGGCCCGCAGTTGAATCAGCCCTAGGGTATGCCAAAAGGCGGGCCGCTGGGGATCCAGGTGCGTGGCCTGTTGGGCGTCTGCCAGGGCAGGTTCCAGCTTCCCCAATTTCAAGGCTTCCCAGGCGCGGTTGTTGAGGGCCACAGCATCTTCTGGGGTGAGCTGCAAAACCCGCGAGTAGGCTTGCACAGCTTGTTCGGGATCCCTCAGCTCGCTGTAGATCAACCCCAGGGCAAACCAGCCCCAGGGATCCCGTTCGTTGAGGCGGAGCATCTGCTGGCAGGCGGCACGGGCTTCTTCCAGCCGGCCCAGACGCCGCAGGCTGGTGATCTGGCCAAACCAGCAGGCAGAACTGCCGGGACGCTGCTGCACCAAGCGCTGGAAATGCCGTAGGCTGGCCTCATATTGCCCCAGCTCCTGCTGGGCCATTGCCAGGGCATAGCGGGCTGGAAAGTGCTCCGGCTTGATCTTGAGGGCTTCCTCGAAGTGGATACAGGCTTCTTTCAGGTAGCCCAATTTCTGGAAGGCTACACCGCGGGCGTACCAGCTTTTGTAGTTGTCGGCATCGTAGCGCAGGGCGCGTTCTAGGGCCTTGCTGGCCAGCCGATACTGCCCCAAGCGCAGCAGGGCCACCCCCAAGTTGTGCAGGGTTATGGGATCCCGGCGACGCAGCCGCAGCGAGCGCTTGTAACACTCGACAGCCGAGCGCAGCCGGTGGCAGTGGAAGAGGGCATTGCCTTGGTAGCGCCAAACCCGCGCACTTCTGGGGTTGAGCTTCAAAACCCGCGCAAAACTAGCCGCTGCCGAGCTGGGCCGCCGCAGCCGTCGCAACACGATCCCACGGGCCAGCCAGGTGCGGGGCTGCTTGGGGTTGTGGCGCAGCGCTTTGTTCAGGCTGTTCAGGGCCAGCTTAGACCGCTTCAGTTGCAGCAGGCGGATGCCGCGGTTATGCCAGGCCAGAGCATCTTCCGGGTTGCTCTCCAGCACCTTGTCGTAGTTAACCACCGCCGACTTGTACTGCCCCAGGCGCCCCAGAATCAGGGCCAGGCGCAGCCGGGTTTCTTCGTCGTAGGGGTTGATGCTCAGGGATCCGTTGTAGCTGTCCACCGCCTCGCGGTAGCGGGCCAGCTGCACCAGCACATCCCCACGGCGGCTCCAAGCCAGGGCGAAGTTGGGATCCATGTTCAGAGCCCGGTCGTAGGCGGCCAGGGCTTCCGTCAGGTTGCCGCGGCGACGCCAGTCTTCCCCCCGCTCGAATTGGATGTCGGCACTGTTCCACTGAAACAGCCGCTGAATGAACTGCAGAATGGCAATCTGACGTGCCCCTTCTTCTGGCGTGGCGGAGGGGGTTTCGCCCGTGGCAATGCGCAGGATGGCCATCTGGATGGCCCGCAAAAAGGCCTGAAATCCCCGCACCTCTTCATCTTCCAGGGACTCTTTCCCCTCACGGCGACGGTATTGCAGCCGGAACCGCTGCAGATCCCCGGGGGCAGGGAAGCTGGGATCCAAAAAGTGCATTAGCTCCAAGGCGCGGTACTCAAACAGCACCGGATCCTCTTCTGAGCCAGTAAAATCCAGCAGGGGCGCCTCTTCCAGGGGGCGGGGTAGCTCAGTGGGGGTGTGCAGCAGCGTCAGCAGGCGCTGGTTTTGTCGTGCCGGGGCATGGGGAAACCCGCTGTACAGCTCATCCCTTGGCCAGGGATCGGCAACAAACTCTGGAGAGGCCACCACTCCCACCCAGCGGCATTGTTCGATGGCCAGTTGCAGCTCCAGCTTGCGGTTATCCCCCGGCTGCAGCATCCAGCGGTCAAACCAGACTTTGAAACCCTCGCGATCCAGCCGCTCCGCCAGTTGACGCGCCCACCGGGCTTGCTCTCGGTGGTAGCGTAAGAAAAGGTCGAACTTGTAATGCTCTGAAGACATGAACGCCCGCTCGCTGCTCTTCTCCAGCTTATCTTTGCGTTATCGCCACGCGACGCTTTCACAAACGCAAACGCACTAGCGGTGCGGGGCACTGCCCTCCACCGAGTCTGGGGCAAGGAGTAAACCTTATCCCTACGCGACGCTTCTGCGAATGGCGATGATGAGCGGACAACGATAGGCGATAGTTGGTGCAGGGCTTGAAAGGAGGGAGCACATGCTGGGCGGAGTTTTGGCGATTGCGGCCGCGATTGGCTTGGTGGTCTTGCTGTTGGAAGCGATTCGATATCGCCGCTGGGGATCCGTTCGCCGCTGGCAACCGGCAGTGGGGCTGGGCTTGGTGGCCTTGGCGGCGCTGGGGTGCTGGCTGGGTCAGTTGCCGGATCTGATCCCCCTGGCTTTGTTGTTGGGGGGCCTGGTGGGGGTGGGTTTACTGGGGTTGAGTGGCTGCGGTCGGGCCGGGCAAGGGCTGGTGGTGCTGTTGCTCAGTTTGGCGGCCTGGCAAAGTCTGGCTATCGGCTCCCCCAGTCGCATCGGCATTGCGGAGCAGCATGGAATGCTCTTTCTATGGGGCTGCGGCCTGGGGATGGGCTTGGTGGGGATCCCTTTGCTGGGGGTCTTGGCCGCAGCGGAAGCCCTGTCGTTGCTGATGGCGCTGGGCCAGGGGTGGAGCGGCATTGCCGCCATAACCTGGGGATCTCGCCTGCTGGAGATGGGATCCCAGCCGGATCTCCCTTGGCAGGTGCTGTTGCCGGTGGGGCTGGCCGCCCTCAGCTTGGTGGCAGGCACTGTGCCGCTCTTGACCGCCTCAGAAGACTCCCCCGGGCTGCTGTCGGCAGTGGGGCATGGGGTGGGGTGGCTGGTGGCGTTGGCGCTGGCCTTGGCCTTGACCCGCAACGGCCTATACCAGGATCCCTTCTGGGCCTTGCTCTACGGGGTGGGGGTGCTGCTCTCGTGGGCCTTGCTTGCCTTGGAAAACCAGATGGGACAGGGGATCCCCGCGCCGGCAGGGGAACCTGCTGGCGTCAGCGGGCCGGAGGCTTCAGCCGGTCGCGTCAGCGTTGCCGAGCAACAAGGATGGCTGCTCTGGCAGGCCTGCGTGGGCCTAACGCTGGTGGGGGGAGGAGCGCTGCTGGCGCTGCGATTGGGGGGATCCTACGGGGCGGCCCTCTTGGGGCTGGGATGTCTGGCTTTTCCCAGCCGTTGGGGGGCCATGGCCGCTTTGTTTTTGTCGGCCCGCCCTCTGCTGCAAAACCTGTTGCACCAGTTCAACCTGCAGGTTGCCGGGATCGACCTCACCCAGCCCTATGTGTCGGCGGCGCTGTACCTGGGAATGGCGGCCATGGCGCTGGCGGCGCTCATTCACTGGCTATACGGGCCAGACAAACCCCTGCAGACGGGGATCGCCCTGACGCTGGCCAGCCTGGCTCTGCCGGTGGGGGTGGGCTACTTCATTCACGCCCAGCCGCAAGCGGCCTTCCTATTGGGAGCTTTGATGACTGCTTTGATCCTGGCGGCGCTGCAGCCCATCCTCCTGCAGCAGGAGGGAAGAGGGGCGGAATCTCCAGGGATCCATTCGCGGCAGCGGGACGGAGTCCTTGGTTTGGCTCTGGCCACGCTTGCCATTCTGGGATCCAACCTCAGCCGCGATTGGACGGTAACCGGCTTCCATGCCACCCGCTGGGAACGGGCGCTGGTGCTGGCCGGGGTGGTCGGGATCCTGGCGTTGATTCTCCTGCTCTGGCAAGGCTGGAGCCTGTGGCAATCCAGGAGAATGCGCGCCCCTGCCCGCTGTTCGCGTTAGCGGTGCGGAGCACTCTGGTTGTGCGGAGATGAAACCCGTTCCCTTGGGCACCCTTGGCACCTGGCAAGGGATCCTCGGCCCAGAACAAACCGCTGAGGCTCTAGGCAACCCCGGTGTGAAGGTGATCGGATCCCCAGCTCTGTTGACGTTGATCGAGCGGTGCAGCCACACCACCTTGCAGCCCTTCTACGAGCCGGAGGAAGCGGCGGTCGGGATCCGCTTTGCCTTGGAACATCGGTCGGCAGCGGTGGCGGGGGATCCCTTGCAGGTTCGGGTCGAAGTCGTGGCCGTGGAGGGAAGACGCATTCGGTTTCAGGTGGAGATCACCCAGCAGGAGCGGCTGGTGATGCAGGGATCCTACACCTGCCTGGTGGTCGATTTGCCCCGTTTTCTGGCCCGCTATGGATTGACCGCGGAGGATCCCAGTCGGTGCTCAAGCTGTTCGCGTTAGCGGGACGGAGTCCTTTGGGATTGCTGCTGGCCGGCTTCCTGGGAACTCTCTTGTTCTGGCCTCAACGGCTCATTCTGCGCTACCGCAAACCCTGGCAGGGCCCCCTTGCCTGGATCTGGAAATGGCACGGCTGGGGGGGGTGGACTGTGCGGGGCAGCCGCCGTGGCTGGGAATGGCGTTGGGGATCCCTGCGCCTTCGCGGCCGTTGGCCGGCGCAGCGGGGAGAACGTTGCTCCCCCAGAGATTGGCCCTACCTGTGGAAGCTGGGCAAGCAGCTCCACATCCAATCTTGGCAAGGCGGCGTAGAAATTGGCTTTGCCGATCCAGCTTTGACGGGGCAATGCTTGGGACTAATCGCCGCTCTACCTCTTCCGTTGGCTCAACACCTGCGCTTGACCTTCACCCGCATCGGTTGGTACGGATGGGGATCCCTGGTGATCCGGTTGCGCGGCTGGCAGGTGCTGGGGCTGGCCTTGAAACTGGGGTGGCTCGCCCTATCGCGCCATCGGAAGGGATCCCCAGCAAAAATAGCCCATGGGACAGCTGGCGTCAGGAGCAAAGCGCTGGGGGAGGAACTGCAGCGCTGACGCGGTCAGGCCGGCTGCAGCGCCGGGCAGCAATTCAACAGAGGCATGACCTACCCGCCTCCCCCTTCGCCCTGGCCGTTGGTAGGGGTGGGGGCAGGTGCTGCAGGGATAATCGGCGGCACAATGTACTGGTGCAGGCAGCGTCGCTGCAGACAACTGCAAAACCAGATCCAAGCTTTGCAAGCTCCTGTTGTGGCGGCTCCTCGCGCTCTTCTGGCTCTTTCGGCTCCTCCTCCCGCCCTTCATCGGGGGGCAGCTCTTCTCGCCACTCTTCGGGCGGCTCCTCCCGTCGTTGCTAGACGAACTCAGCTAGAAATCGCAGGAGCCCCGCACTGTACCCGTAGGGTCAGTGTCGGGAGGAATGCGGAAGTTAT
>NZ_JANSIL010000130.1:0-10049 GCF_047462015.1 Synechococcus sp. R5-13
TCATCAAAGCGCATTCCTCCCGACACTGACCCTACGGGTACAGTGCGGGGCTCCTGCGATTTCTAGCTGACATTCTACGGTCGTTTTATAGTCATTTTAGATAGGAATGAAACATTTCTGTTGTATTGTGTATTGGTTCCTAACTCCCCTCTCCCAAAGGAAGAGGGGCTGGGAGTGGTCGCAGAAGCTGCACGGAATGCTTGAGGAGTGTCTCAATCTAGTTTGGAATGACTATAGTCCTCAGATTGGGGTCTTTCGCGCAATTCTGGCGAGACTGGGATCTTGGCCAGGCTGGATAAGGCCCACCGATGCCTTTTGCACCTGCTGGACTTCTTGCAAAAGCTGCAAGTAAAAAGTCCGTCGTTCCCAATCCAGATCTCGGAGCCCACAGCCCGGCTCTCGATGGTGCAGGCAATCGCGAAACTGACAGGCGCCCAAGCGATCCCTTACTTCGGGGAAGCACCGTATCAACTGCAAAGGATGCACCGGCGGGATCCCTTCGCCAGCATTGAATCCCGGCGAATCGGCGATCCAACCGCCTTCCGGCAAAGGAAACAGCTCCACATGGCGGGTGGTGTGCCGACCATGGCCCAAACGTCTGGAGACGGCCTGAGTGGCCAGCCGAACGTCCGGCAGCAGCCGATTGAGCAAGCTGGATTTGCCCACCCCGGAAGGGCCTGTCACCACCGAGATCTGATCTCGACAGCACTGTTGCAACTGGGGGATCCCAGCTTGGGTGTGGGCACTGACCAACAGAGGCTCATATCCCCACCTCTGCAGACGCTCCACCCAAGTTGTCGCCACTTCTGGATCCACGCAGTCGCATTTGTTCAACACCACCTGAACCCGCAGTTGGCTGGCCTCGGCTTGCACCAGCAGACGACTGAGGGCGTTGGGCTCAGGGTCGGGCTCGGCCAGGGCCACCACCACCAGAACTTGGGTCGCGTTGGCAATAGCGGGTCGAGGCAGCTGAGTGCGCCGCGGCAGGATCGCCTCGATCACCCCCCGCTCCGGCCAGAGGTCGGCGGCAGCAGGCGGCAAGCGCACCTCCACCCAGTCCCCCACCATCACCTGCTGGCCCGTTTTTTTCAGCTTGGCCCGACAGGTACAGAGAATCTCCGCCGGGGTGGGCTTTTGAGCCGGAAACTGAGCCGGGATCTCGGGAAAAAGGGCGGCCAAACTCGGATCGATCCGCACGCGATAAAAGTTGGCCTGCGCTGCTCGCACCCAGCCGGTACAACTGGATCCCGGATCCCCCTTTCCTTCTGGTTTCACCGGGTTCATGGCGACGCAGGTGTGCCGCGACGCACCCAGAGAATGTGATGGCCTTCGGGGGCAGCCGCCTGTCCCTCAATCCGATGCCCGGCCATGGCTAGGCTGTTGGGCACCTGCTCCAGGGGTTCTCCTGCATCCAGCCACAGCTCCAGCAGTTCTCCAGGAGCCATGCGCTCCAGGCGCAGCTTCGCCCGCACGTAGTTGAGTGGGCAAGGGATCCCGCGCTGGTCAAGGATAAACTTGACCTCTTCCGACGAAACAGCCTCTGCAGTCATTCTTCCTCACGCTCCCGGTTGCCAGGCATCTGGGCCAGCCCCCGCAACAACCCGCCCAAGAAACCATCCCGCTTGTTGATGCGTTCTCCGTGCAGCTCAGCCAGGCGCATGAGCAATTCCCGCTCTTCTGAGCTGATGCGGGTGGGGATCTCCACCACCAAGGTGATTTGGTGGTCGCCCCGAGACATCGGGTTGCCAATGCGAGGTACCCCCTTGCCCTCCAGGGTCAGCACTGTACCCGGCTGGGATCCGGCTGGGATGGTCAGCTCCACCTCCTCCTCCAGGCCGGCTTTCGAGTCCACGGTGGGCACAGAGACCTTGGCCCCCAAGATGGCCTGCAAATAGCTCACCCGCACCTCCGAGAGAATGGTCAGGCCATCTCGCTGGAAGTCGGGATCCGGTTCCACAAACAGGTAGACGTAGAGATCCCCGGGCGGGCCACCGCGTCGACCGGCATCGCCTTCCCCGGAAACCCGCAAACGGGTGCCACTATCCACGCCGGCTGGGATGTTGATGCGCAGTTTCTTCGTGGTTTGGGCCAAGCCCTCGCCATTGCAGTTGTAGCAGGGCTCTTCCAACACCTGACCGCTGCCACCACAGGTGGGACAAACCGAGACCTGAGTGAAGTTGCCGAACGGCGTGCGGGTTGCCCGTCGCACCTGACCGCCGCCTCCGCAGGTGGGGCAAGTTTTCACCTCCGTACCGGGCTTGGCCCCGCTGCCCCCACAGACATTGCAGACCTCCAGGTGGCTGATGCGAATTTGCTTTTCGCCGCCGAAGATGGCTTCCAGAAACTCCAGTTTTAGGTCAAAGCGCAGATCATCGCCCCGTACCGGCCCCTGGCGACTGCGGGCATAGCTGGCTCCTGCCCCTGCAAAGTTGGTGAAAAAGCTCTCGAAAATGTCGGCAAAGCCACCCATCCCCGCAAAATCCTGGAATCCACTTGCTGCCGCAGCAGCTCCACTCAAACCCGCTTCTCCAAAGCGATCGTAGCGAGCTTTTAGCTCATTATCAGAGAGCACCTCATAGGCACGGTTGATCTCTTTGAAGCGCTCCTCGGCGCCTGGCTCCTTGTTGACATCCGGGTGGTACTTACGAGCCAACCGTCGATAGGCGCGCTTGATCTCCTCTTTGGAGCTATCGCGGCTAACCCCCAAGATTTCATAGTAGTCGCGAGCCATAGAAGCGCTTCAGAAGAGGTTAAAGATCAAAACATCAGACACACTTGAGATGCAACTTGTCAGGCAGCACAACCGAAGCAGACCTACAAGGCACCGGAGCTGGGGGAGAGCAAGCAGTTGCCTAGAATCCTCAGCGAGCTCCATAGATCTCGCTACCCATCTCCAGCAGGACAGCCCGCAGTTCTTCCATTGCGTTCCGTAAAGTTGCTAAGTCTACGTTATCATTTGCCAGCAATGCCCTCAATGTGCCCGCCACTTGAGCCCCCCGCTGGATTCGAGCTTCGCTGAGGCGATTGCCATGCTCCTGCAGGGTTTTGTCGTAGTTGTAGAGCAGGCTATCTGACTGGTTGCGGGCTTCCACCAACTGCCGCCGGCGCTGATCTTCTTCGGCATAGGCCTCCGCTTCCCGACGCATTCGCTCGATCTCGCTGCTGCTCAAGCCACCGTTGTTGGTGATCTTGACGCTCTGCTCGATTCCTGTCCCCTTTTCCCGAGCCGAGACTTTCAAGATCCCGTTGGCATCGATGTCAAAAGAAACCTCGATCTGGGGCACCCCACGGGGAGCCGGCGGGATCCCGGTCAGCTGAAAGCGGCCCAAGGTTTTGTTGTCTTTGGCCATGGCCCGCTCTCCCTGCAGGACGTGAATCTCCACCACACTCTGGCCATCGGTGGCAGTGGAGAAAATCTGGGTTTTACTGGTGGGAATGGTGGTGTTGCGCTCGATGATGCGGGTGAAGACTCCCCCCAGCGTTTCCACCCCAATCGAGAGAGGGATCACGTCCAGCAGCAGTAGATCTTTCACTTCTCCACCCACCACGCCTGCCTGGATGGCAGCGCCAAGGGCCACCGCCTCGTCCGGGTTGACGGAGCGATCTGGGTTTTTTTTGAAGATTTGCCGAATTTTCTCCTGGACAGCGGGAATACGAGTAGAGCCGCCCACCAGCAGCACGCGGTCGATGTCTGCAGGGGAGAGGCCAGCATCCCGCAGCGCCTGTTCTGTAGGCTCCACGGTGGCCTCCACCAGATCCCGCACCAACTCCTCAAACTTGCCGCGGGTCAGCTCCACTTCCAGGTGCTTGGGCCCCGAATCGTCGGCGGTGATAAAAGGCAGGTTAATGAGTGTAACCTGGGTGCTGGACAGCTCAATTTTGGCCTTCTCAGCAGCCTCCCGCATCCGCTGCAGGGCCATGCGATCCCGCGAGAGGTCGATCCCTTCCGTCTCCAAAAACTGACGGATGAGCCAATCGACAATTCTTTGGTCGAAGTCATCCCCCCCCAGGTGGTTGTTGCCGGCAGTCGCTTGCACCTCAAACACGCCGCTGCCCAGTTGCAGCACCGAGACATCGAAGGTGCCGCCACCCAAATCGAAAACCAGAATGCGTAGGTCTTGATCTTGTTTGTCTAGGCCATAGGCCAGGGCGGCTGCTGTCGGCTCGTTGATGATGCGCAGCACCTCCAGGCCGGCAATGGTGCCCGCATCTTTGGTGGCCTGCCGCTGGGCATCGGTAAAATAGGCGGGAACGGTGATCACGGCTTGGGTCACCGGCTCCCCCAGATAGGCCTCCGCATCGGCCTTCAGCTTTTGCAGGATCATGGCGGAGATCTCCTGCGGAGTGTAGGCGCGATCTTGCACCGCCACTTCCACCATGTTGTCTCGACCGGGGATGACTTTGTAGGGAACCCGCCTCCGCTCATCTTCGGTCTCGGCAAAGGTGCGGCCAATGAAGCGTTTGATGCTGAAGATGGTGTTTTCAGCATTGGTAACCGCCTGGCGCTTGGCCAGTTGGCCCACCAAGCGGGTGTTGTTCTTGGCGAAGCCGACAATGCTGGGGGTGGTGCGCCCTCCCTCGGCGTTGGTGATCACAACGGGCTGACCACCTTCCAAAACCGCCACGCAACTGTTGGTGGTTCCCAGGTCAATCCCGATGACTTTACCCATAGCCCCCTCTTCCCGTGCGCCAAGTCTCAACCCAAGAACGCGATTCCACGGATCTTAAAAGCATTCTGCCCAGAATCCCGCAGAAACCTTCAGACGTTGCTTTCGTCTCCGTAGCTTTACTGTAGCGTTTCTGAGACTGCTCTGGCTCTGTTTGTCAAGGTTCAAGTGAGCAAGTTCGGCTAGGAAGGTTGGGGGTTTTGGGGAGAGGCGGGCGTGTTTTCCGGACCAGCTTCGATGGTGGCTTGGGCTGGGGGGGATGGTTCAGAGCTGGGGCTGCCCGCCGAGACGGCTACCATGGCATGACGGATCACCAAGTCCCCCAGCTTGTAACCTGGCTGATATTCGACGGCTACCACATCTTCAGGATAGTCTGGGCTGGGCTGACGGGCTATGGCTTCGTGCAGGTTGGGGTCGAAGGGCTGGCCCACCGATTTCATGCGGGAGACGCCCATCTTCTTCAGGCATTCCACCAGCAGGCGGTAGACGCTCTGGTAGCTGTTGTGCAACTCCCGCTCGCGGTCGGTTTCCAGCTTCAGCTGCTGCTGAGCCCGCTCAAAGCTGTCCACAACAGGCAAGATCTCCAGCACAAATTTCTGCCGTTCTTTTTGGCTGAACTCTTCTTTTTCCCGCTGGGTACGCCGCCGGTAGTTTTCAAAATCGGCGTAGAGGCGCAGGTAGGCGTCTTCTTTCTCTTTGAGTTGCTGGCGGACAACTTCCAACTCGTGCTGGAGCTGCTTGAGAGCTTCACCGGGATCTGGAGAAGGCTCAGCTGCGGTTTCTCCGGAGGAGGTACCGGCTTCTGCTTCGCTATCTTCCAAAATCAGCTTCTCCAGCTCTGCCTCTACGTCGATCTCTTCTTCCTGTAGTTCAGGATAGGTATCTTCTGGGGCCATCGGTTGCTTCTCTTCGGCAGTCATGGGCGATGTCGGCAAGTGTTAGCAATGAGCAGTGACTCGGATATCCCCAGTTTGGCAGTTTCAAAACCGCCGCTGCACTCAGCCAAACCAGGCTCTGTGTTGATCGTATTCTACCGGGTTCTCTTTCAGCCAGTTGAAGTCAATATCTTTTCTTTCCTAGCCGACCAGCAGATGTTCCCGTGGCCGGCCCAGGCAATCGGGGAAGTAGATCTTGGCCAAGTCGGGGATTAGGCGCCAGTTGGGGCTGTAGATGGGTTGAATGGGGGAGTGGGTGTGAATATAGTAGACCAGAAAGTCGCGGATGCTATCGGCTGAGATCCACAGGGTTTGGGCTTCTTGGAACATGCTGTAACCGCCGCCGCCGCCGGCTCGGTAGTGGTTAATGGCCAGGCGAAAGGTCTGTGCTGGTTCCACCGGCTGTCCGCGGAATTGTAAGGTCACCAGGCGCTTTCCTACGGGGCGGGTGAGATCGAAGCAGTAGTCGATGCCATGGTAGAGGTCGAAGGTGTAGCCGCGGGCTTCGGGGGCCACGACGGCAGCAGGATCGGCGGGAAGGTGATTGGGATCCAACTGGCGAAAATAGCCGGCAGTCTGTTCCAGGGCGCGCCGCAGAATATCTCCGGTGATCTCCAAAACGCAGAGGGTGTTGTCGTAGACGGTGAGGCTGTAGGCATCTTGCAGGGAGATGGGGCCTGCTGACAGGCCGGCGCTGCTGCAGATGTTGACCAGGGAGAGCTCTGCGGGGAATCCTGCCTCCCGCACTGCTTGCAATTGGGCCTGATGGAGCAGCTCTGCCAGAGGGTTGGCCCCCAGACGGGCTGCCAGACCGCCGCTATAGGCAGAACGGGCTTGGCCAATGGGCTGACGGATGTAGCGCAGGGTGGCTTGATGATAGGGCTCTGTCAAGGCCAAGAGTTCGGGATCGGGAGGGATCCCTTCGGCGGAGAGGAGCTGTGCGCTTTTGCTGATGATTTGCCAGCGGCTGCCCTGGCGCTCCAGCTCCAGGGATACCTGGGAGAGGTGGCTGCCCCAATAGCCGGGCTGCACCACTAGAGCTGGGGATCCCCCCAGACCGGCGATGGTCTGGTGGGTATGGCCGGAGAGGATGACGTCAATGCCGTCCAGTTCGGCCAGGGCCAACAGTTCGTTTTCCCCTGCCAGGCTTTTGTTGCTGCACCAGCCGGAGCGATCCGGGTTGTGCCAATGCTCAGGGGTGCGCAGGGGGGGCAATTGGTTGGGGCCGCTGTGCAGGATCAAGATCAAAACATCCACCTGAGGTCGCAGCAGCGATAGGTAGTGTCGGGCGGTCTCCAACAAGGGGGCAAAGCGCAGCCCCGCAATGTAGTCGGGGCGCTCCCAGGTGTCGATGCGGGGGGTGGTCAGCCCCAACAGGCCGACGCGAACCCCGGCCAATTCCCGGATCAGGTAGGGCTGGAAGAGGGGATCCCCATTCTGGCGGAGGATGTTGGCGCAGAGCACCGGACAGCGGAGATCGCCGATAAAATCCTGGAGAACTTGCAGCCCAAAGTTAAAGTCGTGGTTGCCGGGGGTAAAAGCGTCGTAGCCTAGGGCGTTGAGGGCATGGGCCAAGGGGTGGGGAGAGACGCGCTCCACCTGCGCATAGTAGGTGCCCAAGGGGGATCCCTGAATGGTATCGCCGCTGTCGATGAGTAAGACGGGATCCTCACTGGCAGCTCGCACGCGCTTAATAAGGGTGGCCAGCTTGGCTAGACCGTGCTCCGCAGGGATCCCGGTGAAGTAGTTCCAGGGATGTAGATTGGCATGGAGATCCGAAGTGTGGAGAATTGTTAATCGCATTCTCATATCATAGCCAAAGTCAAAGCCCAACCCAAACTCGTCAGCCCAGCAAGAACAGCACCTGCACACAGCCCACCAAAAAGCCGAGGAGGCCGCCTAAGTTGACGATGGCCTGGAGTTCTTGGCGCACAATCTGCTGGATGGCCTGCTCCAGGTCGGCAGGGGAGGTGGCGTTGACTTTATCGGCAATGACCTGATCCAGGTTCAACACCGGGATCACCTGCATCATCAGGGATTCGAGATCCCGTTCTAGGTAGCGCTCCAAGACCAAAGCCAGGTCGGCGCTGATCTGATCGATGGAGGTGATCAACGCCTTGGAGTTGCGCAGGCGTCCCAACACCAGGCTGGCCACTTTTTCCCAATCGATGGTCTCCCCCAGCCCTTTGATAACCTCTGGCCCTTGGCTGCGCAGGTAATCTTGGATCCCGTCGCGGAGGGCACGGCGCAACTGACGCACGGCGGAAACCGGCAGGTTTTGCAGCGAGAGGTTCTGCAGGATCTCGGTCAGGCGGCGGGAGGCGTTGATGTCTTTGAGCAGATCTTCCAAGATGGCTTCTGCCCCTTCCGGCTCTTCTAGACAATAGGTGCGCAGGCGCAACAGGGCATTTTTCAGGCCGAACAAGTTGGCCACCACCCAGTAGGAGCCGGTCGCTCGTTCACGAAACTCCTCATCAAGGGATTCGATGTTGCGATCGGTGAGAAAGTCCACCAAGTTCTGCCGCAACACCTTTGGGGGCAGCGCCTGCTTCAGGATCCACTCCGAGAGCTGCTTAGCCTGCTCGCTGCTGAGGCGCAGCTCCAGCAACACTTGGTCGAACAGTTGGTTAATGGGCCCTTCCAAAAAGGTTTCTTGACGGGCCAGCACCTTCACCAGGCGGGGCAACGACTCGTTAAACAGATCGGCCAAAATGCGCGCCAACACCTGGGCGGTTTGCTGCTGTTGCTCAGGGTTTTGCAGCCGATCCAGAGCTACCCCCAGCAGCCAGCGGATCCCAGCTTGCATGCGCTCGGTTTGCAGCAGCTTACGGGCCAGATTGTGCAGTTCCTCCGGCGTGAGCAGGGATCCCATGATGGTCTTGGCGATCTGCTTGGCCAGACGAGGCTGGTTCTGCGGGATCAGGCCGGGGGTAAAGGGGATGCGCCAGCCGAAAACCCGATAGGGGCGGTAGGGCCGGAACAGCATTTTGATGGCAATGTCGTTGGTGAAATAGCCGATCACCAGCCCGGCCAGCGGGGGCACAACGTAGATCCAGAAGGCCATGGAACCAATGGAGGGGGCTCTCTTCTACTCTACCGAGCTGCCCCGAGTCACTTCAGCCAGCCACAGGGCAAAAGAGGGTTGGCCAGTTCATTGGATGATCAGGCTATCGGTCAGTTCCAGCTCCACCAACGTATTGGGCTGCAGCGTCACCACCCGGTCAATATTGGTACTGCCTGCCGCAGCGCCGGCCAAGCTGCCGGCCAAGATCGGCAAAAAGCCCCATCCCCCTGTGAGAATTCCCAAGGCCAACCCACCTGCTGCCCCATAGCCTGCCCCGCGGGCTACAGTTGTGCCGACATCGGCGTTGCGATCCAACCCGACTGGTAGCGGCGCAGATTGGCCTCTCACCAAGTAGGTGGAAGAGCCGATGGTGAGGCGGTTGGCCACAAAGCGGCTGCCGACGACCCGCTCTTGGGGATCGGCGCTCTCCGCCTCCCGGCCAGACAACTTCAGTTCTCGGTAAACCGGCTCAAAAGTGCCCCACACCACACTCCCTGCCGGGATCACCACCTGGCCAAAGCGATCCACCACCGGCTCGGAGACTTCCAGGTGGCCGTTAATGGCCTGGTAGGGCTGGAAAGTGATGGGGCGGTAGACCGTGAGGAGAATACGGGTGCCGGCAGGCAGCTCGCCCCGCGTGGCTCCAGGGAGATCCCCACCTGGGCTGAGGTCGGGCCGACGTTGATAGGAATAGGCCTCGCCTTGGGGGAGTTGTCCACCTGGGGCCGCTTGAACGGGCACCACCGGGATCGGATCCAAGGCCGGAGCTGTGGGATCCAGCGGCATTTGCGGCACCTGAGGTACAGGCGGTAGGGCCGGTGGGGCGGCAGAGCTGGGGGAGGGCGGAGCACTCAGCAAGGGCAAGGTAGGGACGGGATCCCCCCTGGGGGGCACCGGCTGAGGGGTGAACTCGAACTGCTGAGCAGCAACCGGGGTAACGGCACCGGCTATCAACACCCCCCAAAAGGAACTCCTCTGCAACAAATGCAGGAACGGCTGCAAGGTTGAGCTCATGGATCCCATCCGGTCGCAACTGGCAGTAGCTTAACATCCTGCCCCGCTTGTGCCCACTAGATTTAGTAGGTATTAAGGGATCGGAAGCTCTTAAAACACTATTGAGCCTGTTCGGGGTCTGGATCGAGTTTTCCCTAGGGGCTGGGGGAAGGAGAAGGAGTCGGTCCGCCGGGATCCCCTGGCTGGGGGGCTGGGGATTCTGGCTTAGGAGACTCTGTAGCCTCACTCTCCTGAGCCTCGGGGCTGGACTCCGGCTTGGGTTCTGCAGGAGACCGTCCTTCTGGAGAAGGAGAAGGTGAAGGCTGATACATTTACGCTGAACACTGCTGAACATCACTGTTCAACTATGCAGCGATAGCATTCTGTTTG
>NZ_JANSIL010000131.1:0-5014 GCF_047462015.1 Synechococcus sp. R5-13
ACTGCGCAAGGAGCCATCCATGCGCAGCGTGGTAGGAATCTCCGGCCTTCAGGCCGGGGAGGATGTCAACGCCTTCCGCATACCCGAATATCGGCTGGAAACTCAGGGGCAATCAATCGTGTTGATTAACTGGAGACATTCCCCTGGTGCTCCCACTGGATCCCTAGAACAAGGGTGTTAGCAGACCAGGGCTTGCTGCCGTTGTCGCTGTTGGCGTTCTAGAGCTTCAAACAGGGCTTGAAAGTTGGCTTCGCCAAAGCCTGTGGCTCCACCCAATCGTTGGATGACCTCGAAAAAAAACGTGGGCCGACCAAACAGAGGCTGAGTGAAGGTTTGCAACAACAGGGGGGGGTGTGGGGAATCAGAAGCAGGCAAGGTGGCATCCAAAAGGAGCTGCTGCTCCACCAAGTCGTGCCAGGAGATGGTGGGCAACCCACCAGAAGGGAGTACTGCTCCAGAGGCCAGCTCCCTTGCCAGGTTTGTGTAGTACTCCGGTGGCACCTGCAGAAAGTTTACGCCTCCCTGTCGCAGCCGGCGCACACTGGCGAAGACATCTGAGCTGTGCAACGCCGCATGTTGCAGGCCAGGGCCATGATGGGCATCCAAAAACTCCTGGATCTGGGAAGCGGCACAGGTGGGCTCGTTGATGGCCAACTGGATCCCGGCTTCAGGATCTCCCACCACCACACTTTCTAGGCCAGAGGTGTTGGTGCGGATGCTATAGCGATACAGAGACCGCCAACCCAGCACCTGCCCATACCAATCTGCCGCTGCCTGCAGGGATCCCTGCTCCACGTTCAATACCAGGTGATCCCAGTGGGAAAACAGGTTCTCCTCAGCAGGGGCTGAATCGGGGATCCCTGAGCTGGGGATCAAAGAATGCCTGAGTCCATAAGGAGTGCGCAGGCACAGAGCAGGGCAGCCTTCGTCTTCTGCCGGGATCCACTCCACTTGGGCTCCTCGCCTCTGCAGAAGCTCTGTCAAGCCCGACAGCTCTTGCTCCCCCACCGCTAAGGCCACATCCACCACGCCAGGGGAATGTTGCTGTAAATAGCGATCCACCTCATCCCCAGGGCAAGCAGGCTGAGACAGGCGCAAGCGCAGGGATCCCTGACGCAGACAGAGGGTGCTGCCGAGCTGTCCTTCCACCCGGAAGCCCCAAACCTGACAAAAGTGTTCCTGCCAACGGGGCAGATCCCAAAGATAGAAGTGCAGGTGGTGGATCCCTTGGACGATTCGATTGGACTGGTTCATAGAGCAAAGCACTGCTAACGCGAACGTCGAGTGTCCTGACGTTCTCACGGCAACAGGCGACCTGGGCCGCCCTACCTCAGCATAGGCCCGCCATTTGCCGATGGAAAAGCGTAAAACAACATTAAGAAGGCATTAAGACAGTGTTAAAAAATAGGATAAAAATAAGATTAAAAAACCACGCGACCGAAAATATCCTCAGAGCGCAAGGGACTAAAATTGGATTAGGCGAGGTGTATTTAGAACGCCCAAAAAAGAAACAGAGGAGTTGCTAAAAGCCCTTCGTAGGATCCCTGGAAGCCTTGCAGAGATTGGGTAGTTCTTTGGCTCTTTTTTAAGCCTGCGTGGGGCAACTGCCGAGGTGTCACCTCGCCTTGTCGATAGATTATCAGGCGTAACAGCCGGGAGGATTGTTATGGTTGCCAGTGTGCAGCGTTCTGTAGCATCACCTACAGAATTGAAGGCGGAACCAAGGACAGGATCCAACGCAGCCGGTCAAAAAGTTTTGAGCGATTTTGCGCCGGGATCCTGGCAGCGCTGCATCGATGTCAGAGACTTTATTCAACGGAATTACACCCCCTACACCGGTGATGAAACCTTCTTAGCTGCAGCCACCGAGCGCACCCAGCGGCTGTGGGCCAAGGTCAAGGATTTGATGGCTCTGGAGCGAGAGCGAGGGATCCTAGATGCCGATACTGCCGTTCCCTCTACTATCACCAGCCACGCCCCTGGCTATATCGACCCAGAGCTGGAACAAATTGTGGGGCTGCAGACGGACAAACCCCTGAAGCGGGCCATCATGCCCTTTGGCGGCATCCGCGTGGTGGAGTCTTCCCTCAAAGCCTATGGCTACGAGCTGGATCCCCGCACCAAGGAAATTTTTACCCAGTACCGCAAAACCCACAACGACGGCGTTTTTGACGCCTATACCGAAGAGATGCGCCGCTGCCGCCGCTCCGGGATCATCACCGGCCTGCCCGATGCCTACGGTCGGGGTCGCATCATTGGGGACTACCGGCGGGTGGCCCTCTACGGGGTGGATCGGCTCATCGAAGACAAGCAGGCCCAAAAAGCCAGTCTAGACCTGGACACGATGGACGAAGAGACCATCCGCCTGCGGGAGGAGCTCTCCGAGCAGATTAAGGCCCTACAAGAGCTGAAAGAGATGGGATCCCGCTACGGGTTTGACCTGGGCCGTCCGGCAGCCAACGCCCGCGAAGCCATCCAATGGCTGTACCTGGCCTACCTGGCAGCCGTCAAGGAGCAAAACGGGGCGGCCATGTCCTTGGGGCGGGTGTCCACCTTCCTGGACATCTACATCGAGCGGGATCTGCAGGCCGGGATCCTCACCGAGGAAGAGGCCCAGGAGCTCATTGACCACTTTGTTATGAAGCTGCGCATGGTCAGGTTTTTGCGCACGCCCGAGTACAACGAGCTATTCAGCGGGGATCCCACCTGGGTTACCGAGTGCATCGGCGGCATGGGCCTAGATGGGCGGCCTTTGGTCACCAAAACCAGCTTCCGCATGCTGCATACCCTCTACAACCTTGGCCCAGCGCCCGAGCCCAACTTGACCGTGCTCTGGTCGGAGCGGCTGCCGGAAGCCTTCAAGCGCTACTGCGCCAAGGTCTCCATTGAAACCAGCTCCATCCAGTACGAAAACGACGACTTGATGCGCCCCTACTGGGGGGATGACTACGGCATCGCCTGCTGTGTGTCGGCCATGCGCATCGGCAAGCAGATGCAGTTTTTTGGAGCGCGGGTGAACTTGGCCAAGTGCCTGCTCTATGCCATCAACGGCGGTCGGGATGAGATCTCCGGCGAGCAGGTGGCTCCTGCTTTCGCCCCCATCACCGCCGATGTCCTGGACTACGACGAGGTGTGGCCGCGCATGGCGCAGATGATGGCCTGGCTGGCCAAAACCTACGTCAACACCATGAACATCATCCACTACATGCACGACAAGTACTGCTACGAGCGCCTGGAGATGGCCCTGCACGACCGGGACGTGCTGCGCACCATGGCCTTTGGGTTGGCCGGCCTGTCGGTAACAGCCGACTCCCTATCCGCCATCAAATACGCGCGGGTACGGGCCATCCGGGATGAGCGGGGCCTAGTGGTGGATTACGCGGTGGAGGGCGACTTCCCCAAATACGGCAACAACGACGACCGAGTTGACTCCATTGCGGTGCAACTGGTGCAGACCTTCATGGCCGAGCTGCGCAAGCACAAGACCTACCGCAATGCCATCCCCACCCAGTCCATCCTCACCATCACCTCCAACGTGGTCTACGGCAAGAAAACCGGCAACACCCCCGACGGGCGGCGAGCGGGCGAGCCCTTTGCCCCAGGGGCCAACCCCATGCACGGCCGGGACACCAAGGGGGCGGTGGCGTCGCTGGCTTCGGTGGCCAAGCTGCCCTACGACGACGCTCTGGATGGGATCTCCAACACCTTCTCGATTGTGCCGGCGGCCCTAGGTCGCACAGCGGAGGAGCGGGTTGCCAATCTAGTGGGGCTGCTGGATGGCTACATGCGGGATGGCGGTTTCCACCTCAACGTCAATGTTCTCAACCGCGAGACCCTGCTGCATGCCATGGAGCACCCGGAGCTCTACCCACAGCTCACCATCCGGGTTTCCGGCTATGCGGTGAACTTCATCAAGCTCACCCGCGAGCAGCAACTGGATGTCGTTAACCGCACGTTCCATCAGCACTGCTAAAAACAAGGCCGGGGATCCCTGAAGTCCGCCCATACCGGGGTCGATGGAAGGGATCCCCCATCGATAACCGAGGAGGCCCGATGATCATGACTGTTTGTAGCGCTGCGGATCTGGTCAGCCAGTATGCCTCAGGACGGCGCGATTTTCGGGAGATCGATTTGCAGGGGGCTGAGCTGCAGGGGATCCATTTGGCTGGCGCCGATCTCAGCTATGCCGATTTCAGTGGGGCCAACTTGGCGGGGGCCAATTTGCGGGGGTGCGATCTCAGCTATGCCGACTTCAGCGGAGCTAACCTATCGGGAGCCGATTTGCGGGGATGTCTCCTCTTTGGCAGCAATTTCCGAGGGGCGCTCTTAGAAGGAGCCTTGTTGGATCACGCAGATTTCGATGCCTATACCCATTTCCCGAAGGATTTTGATCCCAAGGCCCACCGCCTGCACGGCATCACGGTGGATACCTCCGTGCCTAGCCCACACGACCCATCGGTCTGAGCTGGGTGGGATCCCCAAGCTGCCCTTTCGGCTTTTTATCCCCCTTTCTCCCTTCCAGCCAGGATAGCAGCGGTCTAGCTAAAAGACCCTAGGGATCCAAAAAAATCTAGTCCCAACCTAATCCAAAGAGAAATGGAAACTGTGTTCTATTTAACCTGAGTTAGCAATCTGGAAGAAAACCTCAAGATTGATTGATATTTTGCAAAAGTCATCCAGGATAAAAGTATGGATACCGTTATGAACCCCCTGACACCAATTGCTGGGCGCATTCACTCGGTGGAAACCTGTGGCACCGTCGATGGGCCAGGAATCCGCTTCGTAATTTTTACACAGGGTTGTCCACTTCGCTGTTTGTATTGCCACAACCCTGACTGTCGGGATCCGGAGGCGGGACAGCTTGTTACGGTTGAGTCTTTAATTGCCGAGATCCAACGTTACAAGAATTACTTGCGAGGGGGGGGAGTTACGGCTACCGGGGGAGAGCCTTTGCTGCAACCTGACTTCGTGGCCGAGATCTTCCGTCGCTGCCATGAGTTGGGCTTGCACACGG
>NZ_JANSIL010000132.1:0-36313 GCF_047462015.1 Synechococcus sp. R5-13
AGAGATAGGCAGGATGCGATCGCTTCTTTCCTGAACCATGTTCAGGAGAGTTCAGCGTGAATGTATCAGGCTCAACAAAGTACCTCAAGTCATCTAGGGAAGACTGCTCGACGAGTAGTCCTGGGATCCAGACTGGAGAGAGCGGCGGGCCAGCTTGGCATAGGTCTTCACCGTCTCGTAGGGCATCTCCAAATCAGCGGCGATCTGTTGTAAGCTCTCTCCACCTTCGCGGCGGGCCAGGATCGTCGCCCACAGTTGGGCAGTTTTTTCGGCGCGGGATCCCCCTTGTCGTTGCCGCTGGCTGAGAAAGAGGGCGCTCAGCTCCTCGATCCGCTGGGCCACCTGCTCTTCCCGGGAAGGGACAGGGGAGGCGGGTAGCTCTTCGGCCAACCAACCCAGGCGGGTTTGCCCTAGCCCAAAGGGGGTTTTGTGGCCGGTGCCGCAGTAGGGGGCAAGGTGGATCAGGGCTTGGAGCTGCTGCTGCAACAGCTCAGGCGCACGGGAGGAGACAGCCAACTGCACACAGCCGATGAATCCCGTCACGGATCCCTGGCGACCTGCGGTGGTTTTGACCGATTCCAGACGGTGCCGCTGGATGATCACTTCCCCATCCACCCAATCCAGAAAAGGCTCCGCCTCGATGGGCAGACCGGAAAAATCGTTCCAACGGCGCAGATAGCTGTGGAACAGGTTGCGAGGGATCGGCAGCGGCAGATGGTGGCCCCGGTGGCGAAAGCTGGTGGGCGAGACGAAGGAAAGGCTCCAGGAGCGGGGGGAAAGAGGCTGCTCCAACAGTTGACGATAGGTGCGCGGGGGGATCGAGATCTGCCATCCCAGGATCTGCAGCGGGGATCCCCGCAATTCCAGCCAGGTGGGCAGCCGTTGGCACCACCCTCGCAGCCACTCCACCACCGGCGGGTTGAGGCCGGTGATCCACCAGCGGAAGGGGAGATGAGGCGGGATCAGCGGTCGCCCCCCCTGCTCGCGGAACGGCCCCATCAGCCGGGAGAGGGTAAAAGGTTTCTCCGATTCTCCATCGTGCAAATAGGCCGATAGCTGCGGGTCTGTCTCTTGCACCTGGCTCAAGAACCAGGCGTGCAGCCCTTTGGCATAGTGGGGATCCAGCAGGTAAGACCGAGGAGACTGAACTTCCAAGGTGATCCCCACCAACTCGGATCCCGTCGGCCACTTGCCGTTCGCTTCTCTATCAGCAGATGGCTCTGAGAAACTCAGCATAGGCACAGCCCATTCCCAGTCCACAGCAACAATCAACACAAAACCCAACTTTCCATTGAGAAAATTTTAGAAGGGATCCCTTCTTATTGGGTTTACTCTCGAATTGCCCGTTGTACAGGCAGAAAAAATCTCACAATCTGAAGAAAGCCTTGAAATCGTCTGCAACCCATCGCACTCGATCTATACTGCTAGCAAGCTAGAGGACTGAAAACCATGAGGCGAGAGCGTTTATCGGATATGGCTGAAACAATCGGTAACCTCAATGGCATCTCTCGGCTTGATTCGATTGGTTACCCACCCAACCGGCAAACCCTTTTTTGAAGGGCTTTGGTCTTCCGCGAAGGATTAAAAATCGAGGCCAATTGCCCCCAGCCTTTAGGGATCTATCCGTCGCAGCCGATGGAAGCCCTGTCCAAGACTTGTCTTCCTTTTTCGCATTTCGCAGGTGCTGCTCATGACCCCTACTTCTGCTCCCTCTCCCGTTCCTGTTGCCTTGGCCTGGTGCCTGGCGTGGGGAGAACAGCGGGATCCCCAGTTTGCCCTGGAGACCTTGCAGCAGATGCGGGCCGCCGTTCGCGCCGACAACGAGGCCGGGATCCCAGAAGAGCTACGGCCCATTTTGGCTCAGGTGCGCCAATTTCAGGAGAGCATGGCGGCGAAGACCTTTCCCAGAACCCCGGCGGAGCTGCAATCCCGCTACCCGGAGCTGTGGCAGCAGACAACCCGCATCGGCTTGGTTTACGGGGGGGCCACCAAGATCAAGAGCTATGTCTTCGAGTCGGCCAAGCTGTCGGAAATCCGCGGGGCCTCCGCTTTGTTGGATCGCATTAACCTGGTGGATCTGCCCGCCTTTTTCGGGGATCCCGAGCAAACCTACCTGGGATGGGAAGGTTTGGGGAAAGAGTCTCAAGCAGAGCTGAGGGCCTATGTGGCCGAGCAGATCCGGCCTTGGCTGCAGCAGCACTACCCGGCTTTGGCGCAAGCCCTGATCCCGGAGCTCATCATCTACTCCACCGGGGGCAATCTCCTGGCCTTTTGCCCGGCGGCCCATGTGGACGATCTCTGTGAGGCCATCGAGCGGCGCTACACCGAAGAAACCCTCACCGCTAACGCCTGCGCCGTGGGATCCGCCTTTCGGCTGCTGGAACTGCGCTACGGCCTGTTGCGGGATCCCATCGAACGCACCCCCTGGCTGGATTGGCTGGCGCAACACAAAACCCATCCCCTGGTGAGAGCCTATTTTGGGGATGGCAGCGAAGCCAGATTTCAAGACCGCAAAAGTTTCAACGAGTTGGTGGGTTACCTGGCCGCCCGCTTCAACCACCGCCGCAACGGCAATCCGGATCCCGGTCGCCCCAGCCGCGCCCATCCCGCCTTTTTTGAAACCCATCCCTACCTGCGCCGCGACAGCACCGACCGTCGCCCTGCCATCGCCAAAGCCGACCTGGTCGATCAGCCCTGGCTCTCGGAAGCCACCGCTCGCAAAGCCCTGGTGGGTCGCCAGGCCAAGCGCATTGAAACAGGCAAGCAAGGGTGGTTCCGCAAGTTCCCCACCTGGGATCCCGGCTTTGTGGAAAGCTGGGTAACGCGATTTGCCCGCTTTCTCAACTCTCCCGCCGGCGAGCCCTACCGGGAGCGCTATTTGCAGCCCCATCAGGGATCTGTCCAGGGGATCGGCGAGGCCCAATCTCTACGGGAAGTGGCCAACGCCAGCCTGGGCAGCCAGGGCTTTGTGGCTTACCTTTACGCCGATGGCAACGACATGGGGGGCTATGTGCAGCAGATCCAAACCCCAGAAGCCTACCGACAATTTAGCCGGGATGTTTCCGAGGCAACGGAAAAAGCCGTTTACCACGCCCTCGCCCAGCACCTGCAGGCCCATCGGCTGCACGGCCTATCCCCAGATCCGGAAACCGGCAGAGACCGCAACGGCGAGTGGATCCACCCCTTCGAGATCCTGACCATCGGCGGAGACGATGTGTTGGTGGTGGTGCCTGCCCACAAAGCCCTGGAAATTGCCGCCACCTTCTGTGAGCAGTTTGAGCAGCTCCTGCTGGACACCTCGGCAACCTATGCAGCTCAATCTTCCGGCAAGGTGCCTCACCGCTACCCGGCGGCAGATCGGAAGCTCTGTCGGCTCTCCGCCTCGGTGGGGGTGCTGATCGCCTCGGAAGACACCCCCATTTACTACGCCGAAAAGCTCACCGAACAACTGTTGAAATCCGCCAAGAGCTACGCGAAAAAGCTGAAGCCCAAAGACAAGGACTGCTCTGTGGCCACCATCGACTTTCTCTCGTTGAAGTCGGTCGCCCTGGTTGTCTCCAGCATCCAGGATTTTCGTCGGGAAGCTCTGGAGATCCGCCAGAACAGCCACACCCTCAAGCTCTACGCCGGCCCCTATACCGTCCCGGAAATCCACGGGTTGCTGAGAACGGTACAAGCCCTGCAGGAGGCCAATTTTCCTCGCTCCCAGCTTTATCAGATTCGCAGCTTCTTGGAAAAAGGCAAACGCACCGCCACCCTCAACTATCTCTATTTCCGCAGCCGCCTGGGCAAAAAGGGGCAGCCGCTGATGGAGGCTTTTGAGCGCACCTGGTGCAAGGCCAAAACCAACGACGGCCACCTTCCCCCCTGGATGTATGTTGAGCCACAGGTATCCTCGTCAACGCCAACCTATGAAACCATCTGGCGGGATCTGGTGGATTTGTACGCCTTTGTGCAAAAACAGCCCCAGGCCGAGGGTCGGCCCGTTCTGGCGGAGGTGGAGTGATGGTGAGACTGGCAGAGCTGCCCCAAGCGGGGCGAACGATCACCTCTATCCCTTTGAGGGCCACCCTCGCCTCTGCCCTGGCGGTGGGATCCGGCGGCTCCAGCGGCTCCCTGGCGGACAAGCCCCTGCTCAAGGATGCCTACGGCAGGCTGCTCATCCCCGGCTCCCAGTTGAAGGGAAGGCTGCGCCACGAGTGCGAAAAGCTGGCCCGCGGCCTCGGCTGGGCCATTTGCCGCTCCCCCGACCCGGAGCGCATGTGTCCCAAGCGGGAGGGGATCGACGGCCACTTCGACCGCCCCGAATACCAGGTCGAGGGCTACGCCGGATCCCATTGTCTGGTCTGCCAGATATTCGGCAATCCGGCCCTGCCTGCCCGCCTGTGGGTGGAGGATCTCGTCTGCGAGGTGCCGCCAGCAGCTCTGGAACCAACCCTTCGCCCTGGGGTCACCCTCAACCGCCGCCGCCGCACCGCCGAGGATCAGCGGCTCTACCTCATTGAGACCTCTCCCGCGGCTGAGCTGACTTTTTCCGGATCCCTGCAGCTTTTGCCCGATTGCCCTTCCTGGGGCAAAACTCTCCTGTTGGCGGCCCTGCACCACCTGATCGCGCTGGGGGGCAGCAAATCCGCAGGTTTGGGCTGGCTGCACTGGGATCCTGGATCCCTGCAGGCTCTCCAGCCCACCGCAGCCGATTGGGCTTTCTTGGCCCAGGGAGGGAGCTGATGGAAGCCATTCAACTCACCCTAACGGCTCAGTCTCCCTTGGCCATCGGTCGGCAAAAGCCGGGCGGCTCCATCAGCGAGGCCCAGGATTACATTCCCGGCAGCGTGATTCGCGGTGCTCTGGCCGACCTCATGCTCAGCCAAACCCAACATCGCCCTGCCGAGGCGCTGGAAGGAGATTTGGCCGCCCTGTTTACGGCAGCTCGGCCTGCTGTGTTTACCCACGCCTATCCGGGATCCGGCAGCAAGGTCTTGCCGGCCACGGCCTTCAGCTCGAAAAACAATCCCGGCTTCCGCTCAGAGGCGGGCAAAACGGGGGTGTTCGACACGCTCCTGGATCGCTTCTGCTCACAGCGGCTGGGGATCCCGTTCGATCCCACAGAGCCGGACGGTTCCGGGGGAAGAGTGGAGCCCTTCGGGGGGTTCTACAGCCAGCAGGAGTCTGACCTGGGGCCCCGCTACGAACGAGCTGCTGTGTCCAAACGCCTGCTCACGCGGGTGGGGATCAACCGTCGCCGCGCCACTGCTGCCGACCAAATCCTCTACAGCCTAGAGGTGATGAACGAGGGCAAAGCCCGCCCCAATGGGCATCTGGAGCGCTCCCTTTTCAGCGGCTACATCTACCTGCGGGATCCCGAGCTGGCCGAGACCCTCACCCGCTACCTCAACGCCCACGCCCACCTGCTGCGCTTGGGAGGAGGGGTGTCGCGGGGATTGGGCCGGGTCAACGTCACGGCTCGGCGTCTGGCTGCTCCCCGGCCTTCCCTGGCCCAGCGGGTGGAAGCCTTCAACCAAAAGCTGCGGCAGCGCTGGCAACAATGGCAGGTGTTCGGGGATCCCTGGCAGCCCCTTCCGCCGGAGCGGCAGTATTTCTCCATTGGGCTGCAGTCGGGGGCCATTCTCAAAGAGCGCTGGCAACGCACCACCGTGCTCACCCCCCAGATGCTCCAGGAAGAGGCCAACTGCGAAGATGGATCCCTGGCTTTGGAGCTGGCCTTCAGCAGCTACGCCTATGTCTCCGGCTGGAACGCTGCCTGGGGTCTGTTCAAAGATGTAGAATTGGTAACCACGCAGGGCAGCGTCTTTCTGCTGAGCACCACGCAACTGGAGCGTTGGATCCCGATTTTGGCGGAGATGGAATACTGGGGGATTGGCGAACGCACTGCTGAAGGATTCGGCCAAATCGAAGTTTGCAGTCCGTTCCATCATCATTTCTGGGAGAACCCGCTATGACCTTCGCCACCAGCGAGATCACATCGGAACAAGAGCTCAAGATCCAACGGCAAATCCGGCTGGCCGAAGATGATCTGGTCGCCAGAATTCAAGCCGCCTTGGATAACTTCAGAGGTCTCAACAGATTGGAAGAGGCCCAATATCGCAACCTATTGCACGTGGCAGCTTCCACCGAAAGCTCAGAGGTGATCAAGAACTTTTTGCGCTACCAGGTGGGGCGCGATGACAAGTGGGGGCGGGGCAAAGACTCTTTGGCAGAAGCCATCATCAAAGACATCGACAACTGGATTCATCAAAGGGCTATAGCCATCGCCAGGGAAGCCGGAATTGAAAGAGCATCCCCCAAAGTCAACGAGATCAAAATTGACTTGATTCGGCGCTACCTGGGCTATGGGGCCCGCTACCTCAAGTACAAGCGAGAGGGAGGAGGATCCTAGACCGTGACCTACAGCAGTTTTACCCTTGAGAGAGCCATTTCGACCTTTCAGCTCAGGTCAAGAATCATCCATGGCCTGTTTGCAGAGGTTCCACCGACTGAGTGCTCCGATTACTTGAAAATAACCCTAGATCGCTATCTCGGCTTGGCCACCTCGGTCAACAGCGAAAAAGCCCGCTCCGAGTTTATCATCGCCCCTGTGCTGGGAGAGGTGAAGTACCTATGTCGGGATCAAATCTCGCTGTTTTCCGGCAAGGAATTCAACGTGGATCCCGAGAGGGGGTTGGTGGGCCTATGCGACTACATCATTTGCCTATCCCCTCTCCAACTCTACATTCAAGATCCGGTGGTGATTATCGTTGAGGCCAAAAAAGAAGACTTGATCGGGGGTCTGGGCCAGTGCGTTGCCGGTATGGTGGGGGCACAGGTCTTTAACAAGAACTCCAATTCTCAAGTAGACAGTGTCTATGGAGCAGTAACCTCAGGAACCAACTGGCGATTTGCAAAACTCGAGGGTGACCAACTCTTTATCGATGACAGGGAGTACTTTATCTCAGAAATTGCTCAGATCCTAGGGATCCTCTTGAGTTTTATTAAGGGCTCCGTCTCGCTTCGGGAATGGCAAACCTCTGCAGTACAAGCCTTAACTTGAGCAGCCATTTGAGGGAACAATGTTCGACGTTTTCAAAAACCGCTTGGAAATCACCGGCACCCTCACCACCGTGACCGCTCTGCACATCGGGGTGGGCCGCTCCACCGAACCCATCGGCTCGGATTTGCCGGTTCTCAAGGATGCGCTGGGCCGTCCGCTCATTCCCGGCTCCAGTTTGAAGGGGGCGATGCGCTCTCGCCTGGAAAGTTTCTTGCGGGGCATCAACCCAGAGCTGGCCAGGGATCCCGGCGAATTGACCAGCAGCGAGCAATTTCAGATCATCAACCAAATTAAAAATGACTACAAAGGGGACGATGCGGCTCTGACTCAAAAGCTCATTGAGGCCACCGACTGGGTCTCGCAGGTGTTTGGATCCCCTTGGTTGGCCGGCAAGGTGCAGATCCGAGATTTGCCCGTGGTGCCGGAAGCCTGGTTTGGCCAGTACCAAGAGCGGGATGGCGTGGCCATCGATCGGGATACGGAAACGGCGGCAGATGGCAAGCTGTACGACTTGCAAGTGGTGCCTGCCAGCACCCCCTTCCGGTTTCATGCCGTCGTCGAAAATGCCGAGGAATGGGAACTGGGCCTCTTGGCCATTGGCCTGCACCAATTGGAAACGGAACAGATCCCCCTGGGAGGGGGGCGCTCCCGTGGCTTGGGGGTTGTCCGCCTGCAGATCTCGGCAATCTATTGGTTCGACTCGGAAGGGGATCCAAGACGGCTGCTGGCCTACCTTCAAGAGCTGGTGGCCGGATCCCGACAGCCGCTCAGCCCGGAGCAGGCTGCCGCTTTGCGCCAAGACTGGGTGGAAGCCCTGGTTGCCAAATTAACAACGGCCTCTCAACGGCAATCGGTCGGCCCCCGCCGCTAGCCCTATTTCATGTCAGGAGGGATCCCGATGGTCTTCATGGACTCTACAACGGTTGGCGATACGGTCAGCGTTTTCCACCCCTATCGGTTGACAAACTGGACAGACTGCTTGCCGCCCCAAGCCCCTCAACCAAAAGCTCCTGTTCTGGTGTGAAGGATCCCAGGCTATGCACAAACGCTACGTTAACCATTGCACCCTCTGCCTCACCCTCAAGCCCGATGGCCCTGTTCTCATCAAGGCGGGCAAAGAAGGGGCTGACCCGACGAAGCCGGATATGGAGTTCGTCGAAACCTATCACGGCGACGGGCGAACGGTCTATTTTCCCGGCAGCTCCCTCAAAGGGGCAATTCGCGCCCATGCGGAGCGCATCGTCCGAACGGTGGGCAGCGACAGACGTCCTGAGGGGGGAGGCTTCAAACTCTGGGCCAGCGATCCCCTCGACCAAAAGGCCAATCAATGGCTGGAAAAAATTGAAGAGCCCCACCAGGTTTACGCCCTTTCTTCCTTTACGGATCAGATGTTCGGCAACACAGCCATCGCCAGCCGGGTCCGCATCGAAGATGCCTATCCCAAGCCGGGAACCCCTCTGCGCCTGGAGGAACGTAATGGGGTGGCCATCGACCGCGTCTTCGGCTCAGTGGCGGTGGGGCCGTTCAGCTATCAAGTGTGCGTAGAGGGATCCTTTCAAACCAAGATCCACCTGAAAAACTTTACCCTGGCCCAACTGGGTCTGCTGGGACTGGCGTTGCGGGATCTGGATGAAGGCTGGTTTGGCATCGGCTTTGCCAAGTCCCGCGGCATGGGCACCGTTCGGGTTGAGTACGAGTGGGCGGTGGTGGACTATCCGGGCTGCCTGGTGGATGAGGCAAACAAGCAGATTCGACTGCTGGGATCCCAGCTTGCCTGGCCAAGGGGATCCCTGCTGGGGGCGAGCGAGTTTCTCAGTCCAGAAGAGGCGGGCAAATACGGCTTTGCCAAACCCGATCGCCAGTTAGTGCCGGTGGGGGCGGAGCCGATGCCCTTGGGCTTTGGGGCGCGGCTGACCTGGGAGCAGGGATCCGAGGCCAAGGTGGAGCACCTGCTCGCTGCCGCCGTCAACAGTTGGGCCAAACTTCTGCAAGCGGAGGCCAAAGCCGTATGAAACCAGCCTACGTCGCCTCGCTCAGGATTCGAGACGGGGGGGAGCCCTCGCTTTCCCAAGTGCTCTCGGCCTGTTTTTCCACTTCTGAAAAAACCTACTCCTTTCTGCGCTGGCCCCATCGAGTCAGCGGCATTCAGGTGGGGATCCCGGCGGATCCCGTCTGTCCAGAGGGGCAAGTTTTCTCCCAACAAGGGGAACTGCGCTGGAAAAGCACCCCCCACGGCTGGGATCTGCTGTATCTGGGGATCCAAGCTCCCCCGGACTCCTTTATCCCTCTGCCGGGAGAGTGGCGGTGGGAGGATCACGCAGCCGACCTGTACGGATCCCAAAATCGAGAAACCCGCTTTCCCAAGCCCCTCAGCCATCCCAAAGATCTCAGGGTAGGCCAGCGCTACTTCCGAGATGAGCGAACTGCCCGTGTTCACTTTATTGCCCTGATCCCGAGGTGACCATGACCCCCCAAGGCCCTCGCCCATTGCCCAACCAGGCTGCCTCTGCAAGATCCTCTGCCGGCGACAGCAGTCGAGGTGGAGGTAACCCAACCGTGTCTCCCAAACCCTATGAGCTGATCCCGTTTCCCACCCAGCCCCCCAAGCTGGAGCGGCCCGCCGGCCACGCCAAGTTCCACGCCGATAAGCTGCACGGCACCCTCTTTCTCACCCTGACGGTGCAGACTGCCGTCCACATCTCCACCGGCCACTTGGCCTTGGGCAGCGATGTTGGAGTCAAAGGGATCCCGGTGCTCAAAACCATGACCACCACCCCCAATGGAAGGCTCAAAATCCAGGGCAGCTCCCTCAAGGGGGCCATCCGGGCCATGTATGAGGCGATCACCAACAGCACCCTTGCGGTGATGACGAGCCAGTACCGAAATCGGATCCCCCCAGAGCGGCACCCCTGCCGCAACAAAGAGCAGCTTTGTCCGGCCAGCCGCGTTTTTGGTGCTCTCAACTGGCAGGGATTGGTGGAGTTCAGGGATGCCATTGCCACCAGTGCCGGATCCGGCGGCGGATCCCTGCCCCCCCTGTACCGTCCACGCCCGGATCAGTGCAAAGCTTATTTTCAGAAGGAAAACGGCAGAGTCATCGGGCGCAAGTTCTACTACACCCACAGAAACGCGTTGCAGGACAGTTCAAGGGGAACGCCCACCCAGCAAGCGATACAAAACACAGTTTTCAAAACCCAAATCCACTTCAAAAACCTCACCCCTGCCGAGCTGGGCACCTTGCTCACGGTTTTGGGGCAGGATCCCAACCATCCCATGCTGCTGAAGGTGGGGGGCGGTAAGCCCGTGGGCCTGGGATCCCTGCAGGTCACCCTCGACAAGATCGAGCGGCCCGGCAACCTAAAAGATCGCTACAGCCGCTACGATCCCCCAGAAGCCGATACCCTGGAAGGAAAACGCCTCCAAGCCTTTGTGCAAGAGCAAATTCAAGCTGCCCAGGGCTACATCTTGCCCGAACAACTCAAGCGATTGGCCGCCATCCTGAGTCCCACTGCTCTGCGCGAGCCGCCCACCGGAGTGTACTGAGGGTTCCCCCATGCTGTCAGACACTGTCGATCTCAGCCCCCAATCTTGGGATCTCGCCCACGGCATCGCCCTGACCTTGGCCAAGGAAAGGGTGGATGTCAACGAGTTGAGCAAATGCGTCGCCTATCTGCGCTCGGTTGCCCATCACCCTGACGCGGGATCCCGCTTTTTCCGATTCACCGGCGAGCTGGTGCGGGAAAATGGCCTATGCCGTACCCAACAAACCAGAAGGTACCATCAGCTCATTGACGAAACCTGCAAAAGGTACTTGCAACCTCTGCAAGACAGGCCGGCGGAGATGCTGCAGATCCTGGGCTGGGCAGCCCGGCTGGCCCGCTACTACAAGGATGGAGGGATCCCCATTGGCGAGATTTCACCACCTCAGGGATCCCAACCCAACGACAACTCCGGTCCCAAGGACTCCGTTCCCCAAGGGGCGGGAAACAAATCCCAGGACGACAGACAACAACAAAACCATCAACACCAACAAGACCAGGCCCAGCATCAGGCCCGCAAAGCCCACTTCCAGACCGGGCAAAAGCTGAAGGCCACCATCACCAACATCAAGGGCAACAAAGTCACCTTCCAGATTCTGGACACAGACACCAAGCTCACCCAGAAGGAGCCCGGACGGGCGGGATCCCTCTCGGTGGGGCAAGAGGTGCAGGTGGAAGTTCTGGATCTAAGGGAAGATGGCAGAATCCGCAAAGCCAAGCTGATTTGACCGCGAAGCGGGACGGAGCCCTTTCGCGAAGCAGGACGGAGTCCTTTCGCGGAGCGGGACGAGGTTCTTGAAAAGTTTGAGTTAACCAGCCATCCATGCAGACCATCATCATGACGGTGGGCACCTCCCTGCTCACCAACCCTGACAAAGATCTCCAACCGCAGCGTCCCTGGGTAGGACAAAAAAACATCGGGGATCCCCAGCGTGCTCTGGCTTGGATGAAAAAAGTAGACCTGGAATTGATCAGTGCCGAAACCAACACCTACTTGCGACTGGATCCCACCTCGAATGATGCCTTGATTTTGCTGCACTCAGAAACCCCCGACGGATTGGAGTGTGCCCAGATTTTGAAGCTCTTTTTTGAGCAAGAGCTGGGTCAGCAGCAGGTCTCTTTGGTTCCCCTTCCCGGCATCAACTACGAGCTAGAGGGATCCTCACTGGAGCGGATGGCCGAGCTGTTGAAACAGTTGGCAGAGAGCGCCAGGGGGATCGTCACCTTTGCCGCTACCGGCGGGTTCAAAGCCCAAGCCATGATCATGGCTGTGGTGGGCAGCCAATTGGGGGTCCCGGTTTGCTACATCCATGAGCAATACAAATCCCTGGTCTACTTGCCCTACCTACAGCCGCAAGTTCAGCCCCGGATCCCACGGGCAGATCTCCCCGATTCAGGCCGAGATCGCTCCCAGATCATCCAAATCCGAAGCGATGCCAGCCATCACCGACCCCGCAGTTGGGCCAAAGTGGAAAGACTCCTGCGAGACATTCCCTGGGTGGATCTGGTTCGATACGATCCACACGCCTACGCTGCCCCCAAAAACAGCGTCAAAGCCTCAAACCGCAAAACCGAAGATGGCCGCCACATTCTGTGGATCCACCTCCACGAGAGCCAGGACACCCACCTCGCTGTCAGAGTAGAAACCACCGGCTACACCCCCGAGCACCTAGAGCTGGCTGCCACCGAATTGCGGCAACGCTTGGGCCGTCTGCTTTGAGTGTTTCCATGAATCCCGCTTCCCCAAAGGGAAGTGACTTATCAGGTATAGGGTTTTTGCTACGCAAACCTACATAAAATAAGGTATCGCATTCGGAACAACGGTTGATCCGGGTGGCGTGGAAGTTGCTTGCGGCTCAGGATCGGTTCCATTAACAGGAAATTACCGAGTACAGCGTATTCGCTTCGACCATCATCCGTTTCAACTACCCCTGCCAAAAGTGCCAGATCAGATCTAGATCATCACGTCTGCAGTTATTAAGCTTGTCTGAGACACATATTACGAACAACGCGAAAAAAGGAAGTAATATGGTAGAACATGAAAGCCTGAATACACCAACCAAACTTCTCCTAGTTGGAGTGGAGATCCTTTTTGTCTGTGCCCTGTTTCTCATGCGTCTTGGAGTCGCCGGTTGGCTTCTAATGATGTTTGGAGCGCTGCTTATTTTGCTGCTTACTTTATGGGCATTTGTGCATATAGCTTTGATGATCACATTCATTAGCGTTTTTGAATCAAGAAAGAGCGATATTGCGCTCTACCTCGCGACTCATTTTTTCTATCTTTGGGCCTGGTTATTTCAATTCGATGGCGATGATACCAGTGTAAAGTGGACTATTCGTCTCCTCCCATGCACGAACTTTCTGGAGCCTCTCCTCCGGAAATGGGGCGGAGTTCTATTTTTAACCACGAGTATCGCTACATTTGTTTGCTATTTGATAATCTTCATTTTAATAGTTATTCGCTTAGCTCGATTAATTTTCCATTGAGTTTTCATTAATTCCACTGCCCCGAAAGGAAGCGACTTCCGCCGATTATAACCCTTGCCCAGAGCGGGATCCAGGGGCCTAGATCGACAGGGTCTCGTTTAAGGACTCCGTCCCGCTGGCGCGAAAGGACTCCGTCCCGCTGGCGCGATGAGAGGCTAGGGAGCAACGACATAGCGATCTTGGGAGAGGCGCTCGTTACCCCGATACACGCTCACCTGCAAATGCTGGGGATCCAGCCGGTGCCCCTCTACACGGATGGGTGGGATCCTCAGGGAGTGGCGGGATCCCCGTCCCAGCACGGACACAATCAGGTTTTGGCCGCGGATCTGAACTCGTAGGCGCACCGGCCAGGGGAAAGGGTTGCGCAGCTTGAGGTCGGCCAAGCCGTACCAAACGGTGGCATCTAAGCCAGGGGGCACCGACTCTACCTGCCGGTAATGGGGGTGCCTCTCCACCACCTCCAGCCCTGCCAACAGAGCGGCATTGTAAAGGCTAGAGGACACCTGACAGATTCCTCCCCCAACCGAATCCAGGGTTTCGGCCACCATAAACACCGGCGCGGGCACATAGCCTCGTTCCAGGCTGCGCGGCCCCACCACTTGGTTGAAGGAAAAAATCACTTCTGCCTGTTCCCGTGAGCGTGCTGCAGGCATGATGTAAACCCCATCCAGGCTTTGGGCGGCTCGGCGAATGTTGTGGAGTTGAGAAGGAGTGCGCTCCTGCAAAGAAGTAACGTATTGGCTTAGGGTTGTTGGCGTGGGATCCGTCCACCACAAGGCCAGAAGGGCCAGTAGCGCCCCCACCAGCACAGCCAACCTCCGCAGGTCAACCCTTCCTCTCACCTCACACCTTGCCCGTCAGAAGGGGTTTCAAGGACTCCGTCCGAGTAGCGCGAGCGGGCAGTTGGCGGGAACCGGTCACGACCAGCAGCTCTTGGGCGCGGGTACCTGCCGGCAACGTGCGGGATGGGCGTAGGGCCACCAGGGCAGAGCCTTGGGCATCCACCTGAAAGTCGCCATAGTAGAGGAACTCGCCATTGTCCAGCTTGAGCCAGAGGGAGTAGCGCTCCCCCGCCACCGGTTGGGGCAGATCCCGTGCGGCCAAGATAACCTCCTGCCAGTCTCCTGGGCGAAACAGCACGTTGGCCGTCCCCGCCTCCCCCTGCAAATGCACCAGACGGGATCCCGGCTGTTGCAAGAGATGGGATAATGCCCGCACCGATTCTAGCTGGGCCAGTTGCAGAGCTTGCCGCAGTCGCCAGTTGTCCAAGCTGAGCAGAACCAAAATTGCCGCCACCAAGCCTCCCAGCCAGCGCCACCCAACCCCAAAAGCAGGCAATGGAGAGTGAAGGGGGACTGCCATCTCCTGCTCGCGTAAGCCGATAGCCCCCACCTCTGCCATCACCTTATCGCGCAAGCTGGCAGGCGGGAGCACTCCTGGCAATCCGTAGGGCAACAATTCCAAGGTTTCTTGCAAGGCTTGCAGTTCGGCCACCAGCCGAGGGTCTTGAGTTAGGCGTGCCTCTAGAGCACTCGCCTGCTCGGGAGACAAGTCCCCCAGCAGATAGCCGGCCAGTTCTTCCCGTTCCTCTGTTAAAGGGGGCGAGGTGGATAAGGACTCCGTCCCGCTGACGCGATAGGACTCCGTCCCGCTGACGCGATAGGACTCCGTCCCGCTGACGCGATCAGACATGGCCATCCCGACACCAGAACTCAACTCCAAACCTAGGACTCCGTCCCGCTGACGCGAAAGGACGCGGTCCCGCTAACGCGAGCAGAAACCCAGAAGGGCGCGCAGGGATCCCCGCAATTTGCAGAGAGCTTGGCGAGAGCGGGTCTTAACCGTCCCCAACGGGATCCCCAATTGGCGAGCAATGTCCGCCTGGCTCAACCCTTGGTAATAGAGCAACTCCAGGATCTGCCGTTGGTTTTCGGGCAATTGGCTGAGGGCCGCTTGCACCGCTTGCCGCCGCTCCTCGATGGAAACCTGCTCAAAAGGGAACCGAGTCTTGCTAAAGGACTCCGTCCCGCTGACGCGATCGGCGCTGAGAATGGTCTGCCAGCGTTTCAAAAGAAGTTGGTGGCTGCCCTGAGAACGCAGACGGTCAATGGCCCGCGAGCGGGTCAGGATGCACAAAAAACTGCTCAGGGATCCCCGCCGCTCGCGCGACTCGGACGGAGTCCTTGGATCACAGCCAACCTTGCGCCACAGCTCGACAAACACCTCCTGAGTCAGGTCTTCTGCCTCGGCCACGTGGCCCAGGATCTTGAAGGCCAGCCCATAGACCAAGCCGGCATAGCGATCGTAGAGCGCAGCCAGAGCAGCAGGTTGCCCCGCCTTGAGCGCTTCCATCAGCTCCCAATCGGCGCGGGATGACCAATCTCTCACCCGCTCACGCCAGCGGGACGGAGTCCCTGGTTGCTCACCCATGCTACACCCAGTTTCGCCCCACACAACTAGAGGATAAACCTGCCCGATCGCGCCAGCGGGACGGAGTCCTTAAGTCTACCCCCTCAGCCACGACGGGCCGCCCATTCCAGGCTGAGCAAGGCTGTGTTCACCAGCAAGGCCAGGGATCCCACCGCCAGGGATCCGGCCCAGATCTTGTCGTAGCGACCGGCCTGGGCAATGCCATCGAACAGCAGGGTTCCCAGTCCCCCTGCCCCAAACTTGGCGCCCACGGTGGCAATGGCAATGGCCACAATTGCCGCCAGCCGCAGCCCTGCCAAAACAATGGGCAGCATGAGCGGCACCTGCACCTGCCACCACCGTTGCCAGAGGTTCATCCCCATGCCCTTGGCAGCTTCCAGGATGGCAGGCTCGACCGAGCGCAGGCCCACGCAAAAATGGCGCACCAAGATCACCTGCGTGTAGATCACCATCGCCACCACCACCGAGCGGGCATTGAGGCCAAGCCAGGGCACCAACAAAATGATCAAAGCCAGGCTGGGCACTGTGTACAGGATGCTGAGGATCCCCATGACCGGCAGGGCCAACCAGCGCACGTGGTGAACCAGCAGAGCCAGCGGCACCGCCAGCACCACCGCCATGCCCAAGGTCATCCCCACCATCGCCAGATGCTCTTGGGTGAGCTGCCACATCAGGCCGGGGTGGTTGAGGAGATAGCTCACGCGGATCCCCCCTCCAGCATGGCCAAGCTGCGAATGTGATCCAAGGTCAAAACGCCGATGGCCCGCCCGTCCTCCCACACCGTCAGGGCTGCCGCCCCTGTGCGCAACAGCAGGGACAAGGCTTGCCGCAAAGTGGCCTGGGGCCTCACCATCGCTCCCTCTTGGATTTTGTGGTTGTGCGGGATCCCGGCCATCGCCGTTTCCACCCGCAGCACACTCAACTGCCGTACCATGTCATCTGCCCCCAGCAGTTCCCTGACAAAGGGAGTAGCCGGCTGGGTGAGCAGCCGAAAGGGAGTGTCGAACTGCACCACCCGCCCCTTCTGCATCACCAAAATGCGATCCGCCAGGCGCAGCGCCTCTTCCACATCGTGGGAGACGAACAGGATGGTTTTTTTCAATTGCCGTTGCAGGCGCAGGATCTCCTCTTGCAGCTTGCTGCGGGTAATGGCGTCGATGGCCCCAAAGGGCTCGTCCATCAGCAGCAGCCCTGGATCCCCGGCCAGCGCCCGCGCCAGCCCCACCCGCTGCTGTTGTCCACCCGACAGTTGGGCAGGGTAGCGGTGGCGGTACTCGTGGGGGGGCAAATTAACCAAGCTGAGCAGCTCGTCCACCCGCTCGCGGATGCGCTCCTTCGGCCACCCCAAAAGTCGCGGCACTACCGCCACATTCTGGGCCACCGTCATGTGGGGAAACAGCCCCGATTGCTGGATAACATAGCCGATCCGCTGCCGCAGAGCCGTGATGGGAAACTGGCGGATATCCCGCCCGTCCAAGCGAATCTGCCCCTGGGTGGGATCCAGTAGGCGATTCACCATTTTCAGAAGGGTGGTTTTGCCGCAGCCAGAAGGCCCCAGGATGACCACCAACTGGCCCGATTCTATGGAAAAACTGCACTCCTCCACAGCCGGCTGGGAACTGTGGGGAAAGCGCAGCGACACCCGCTCGAACTCAACGGTGCTCACCTCAGGGCCTCGTGCAAGGGCAAGATTATTTCTTCAGGATGCCGGCTTCCACCAAGAAAGTTCTGGCCACCTCCGCCGGCTCTTTGCGGTTGCCGCTCACCTCGTAGTTCAACCGCTGCATCACCTCATCCGTCAGCAGAGGGGAGAGGGCATTCAAAGCAGCGGCAATGCCGGGGTTGGCCTCCAGGGTATCCTTGCGCACCACCGGCGCCACCTGGTAGGGGGGGAAAAGCTGCTTGTCATCCTCCAGCAGCACCAGGTCAAAGGCGGCAATTTCTCCATCGGTGCCGAAGGCCACTGCCACATCCGCTTCCCCATTGACCAAGCCCTGGTAGCGGAGGCCGGGATCCACTGCTTTGTAGGCCTTGAGCCGGAAATTACCGTAGACGGCTTGGATCCCGGGTAGGCCATCCTCGCGGGCTTGAAACTCCGGCGGCCCGATCATCACCAGCTCGCCCGCTTTGGCCACCATGTCCGAGATGGTGGCGATGCCCAGCTCAGCCGCTCTGGCGCGGGTCATGGCCAGGGCCTGGGTGTTGTTCAGGGGGGCGGGATCCAGCCAAATCAGTTGGAACTGGCTCTCGTACTCGCGGGCCACCGTCGCGTACACCTCTGCCGGGTCGCCGCTGCTGGGCAACTTGAGCACCGTCAGCAGGCCGGTGCCGGTGTACTCTGGGTAGAGATCGATCTCGCCGCTCAGCAGGCCCGCATGGGCTACCGGTGTTCCGCCCAGGTTGAGCTTGCGCTCCACCGTGAACCCTGCCGCCTCCAGGGCTAAGGCGTACATTTCCCCCAAAATAAACTGCTCGGTAAAGTCCTTGGAGCCGACGATGATGGGCTTAGCGAGGCCCCTCTGGGGAGCGAGAACAAGAACCGCCAGCCCCGACAGGGCCAGCAAAGCCAAGCGACGAGTGGTTTTCAGCATAGACAAGGTGAGAAGGGATCCCAGGCTAATGACAAGGGGCCCTGCCGAGAGCGTTCCGGCCTGGGCCAGGAAGTTTCGACTGTTAAGTCACCATTAAACCATTATTTTCCCTGAGCCGTAACTGCAAGAACCAACCGTAGAGATCGCCAGTACGGTCACTGCAAGTTGGTTTGAAATAGCCCAAGTGTAAGGACTCCGTCCGAGTAGCGCGAAAGGACTCCGTCCCGCTGGCGCGATCAGCACCGCCCCAGCCCCTCTCCCAGGGGAAAAGGGGAGTTCGCAACCTAGGTTGAGAGGTTTACCCCCATTGACAACAACCCTGCTGTGTCGCTGGGGTCTGGTTGATACTTGAGGGGCGGTCAACCATGCCCAATCAGCCTCCGCTCGGAACCGGGAAAGAGCCCGTTACCGCGCGGATCTTCTGTCGCCGCCCGGCTCGCTCGATCTCCAGCTCCAGGGTGCTGCCCACCTCAGTGCGCTCCACCTCCTGTTGCACCTGATCGGCTGTGGTTACGGCACGACCATTGATGGAGAGAATGACATCCCCAGACCGCAGCCCTGCCCGTTCCGCCGGGGATCCCTGGATGACTTCGCCGATCAGCACACCCTGATCCACCGTTATCAAAATGCGGCTATTGGGATCCTGGTTGAGGCGCTCCTTCAGCTCTGGAGTCAGCGTGAGCATGCGGATGCCCAGGTAGGGGTGATCCACCTTGCCGCGAGTGATCAACTGATTGGCCACCCGCTGGGCCGTCTCAATGGGGATGGCGAAGCCCAACCCTTGCGCTCCCTGGATGATGGCGGTGTTCACCCCTATCACCTCCCCTTGAGCGTTGAGCAGCGGGCCGCCGGAGTTGCCGGGGTTAATGGCCGCATCCGTTTGGATAAAAGATACCCGCTTGTCAGGCACCCGAATCTCCCCGCTGGAACGGCCCAAAGCGCTGATGATCCCAGCCGTAACGGTGTTATCCAAACCCAGGGGGTTGCCGATGGCAATGGCCCACTGGCCCGGCTCCAGGGTTTCCGAGCGCCCCAGCTTCACGGTCGGCAGGTTCTGGGCGTTGATCTTCACCACGGCGATGTCCGTAACCGGATCCGAACCGATTACCTGCCCATCAAAGCTGCGGGTATCCTTGAGCGTCACCGTTACCTTGTCGGATCCCTCGACCACATGGGCATTGGTGATGATCTGGCCGTCTGGGCTGATGATGAACCCAGAGCCGGTTCCCTGCTGTCGCCGCTGCCGAGGGATGGAAGGGATCGCTTGGCCAAAGAAATCCCGGAAAAAGGGATCGCTGAAAAACTCCTCCGGAAAAGGGGCAGGGGCGCGCACCGTCCGCTCAGCATCGATGCGAACCACCGCCGGCCCCACCTTTTGCGCCACATCGGCGATGAAATTCAGGTTCAGTTGGGGCGGGGTTGCCGTCGTCTGGGCAGATACCCCCTTGCCCCCCACCAGAGCCGCTCCCAGCCCAATGCCCAGCAGCACCAGCAGCACTGACGAGAGAAGAGACTTCCAAGTGGAGATGGCAAAAGGCTGGAAAGAGGATTGAGCAGGTTGGGCGGAAGCTTCTGACCCGGGAGAGGGCTGGCCCGGCATGGATGTGCTGCGCTTCATAGCTACAAGCTTCATAGCTACAAGAAGAGGGTTGGGATGCTGCAAGACTTCGGCCCCACGCAGGGGAAGAAACCTAGAGCCTAATCTAACATGGACAGCAGGGATCCCAGAGTGGGCAACCCTAGCGTTTTTCCGTACTTCTATCTGGAGCGAAGAGCAGCGGAATCTGCTCACCCAAGGTAGCCCATCTCCCATTCAGTTGGCTTTGATCACGATAGTGAGGCCAGGAAAGCTTTTGTTCCCGACTTTGGCCGGTTTGCAGCTAACGTAGGAATAATGAATGGGGGTAAGACCATGACCAACCCAGCCAGCCGCCTGTTGGCTCCTCTGCTTGGCGGATTGCTCTCAGCGCAGATGGCCGCCCCAGTTTTGGCCCAAATGGGGCCCTTGCCACCACCGCCTGCCGGTGAGGGATGGCGTCCTGTGAATCCTCGCCCCCTTCCCCCTGGCCCTCAACCCCTGCAACCTGGCCAGCCCTTTCAACTGCAAACCACGTTGCTATTGCGCTCTGGGGATCTGATCCAGGCGGTGCATCGCTCCCCAGAAACCCTCTTGATTGCCCCTGGGGAAACCCGCGCCGTTAGCCTTAGCTTGGATACCCCTCTGCGGGACATCTACGGCAACATGGTCGTCCCGGCGGGGGCTGTTTTGGAAGGCCAATTTCAGCCGGTGAGCGGCGGCACCCAGTTTGTTTCGCGGGCTTTGATTTTCAACGGCCAATCCTACCCCCTCTACGCTCAGAGCCAGGTTATTCCGCTGCGCAAGGATCCCCGCCACACTTCCGGGGAAGCGATTGTGCAGGATGCCTTGATCGGGGCAGCCGCAGGAGCGATTTTGGGGGGCCTCTTCGGCGACCGGGTGATCTCGACGGAGAAAGTGCTGGGCGGAGCGGCGGCAGGGGCTGTCATCGGCAATGTAACGGCGCCGGAAGTGGCGGTGATCGACGCCAATGCCAACTTGACTCTGACGGTCACCCAAGATTTTCAGCCCTACCTGCCCTAGCGAGCCCCTGAAAACAGCTCTGGCCCTAGGGACTGGCGGTGAGCCGATCCAGAATCTCCTCGTGGGAGAGGCCTTTGCGCACCCACTCCTCGCAGTGGTGCAGCCGCTGGGCCGTACCGATGAGGAAGCGGTTGAGGTCGGCCCCTAGGGATTCGCAGGTGGTCTGCACGCAGATGAGATCCCGCCCCGAAAGCAATGAGAAGAGGCTGGCCAGCATTCCCGCCTCTAGGTATCCGGCAGGCTCTTGCCGTGTAGAAGCTTCCTCCAGGTTGAAGCTGGCGCGAGCGGCCAGGGCAAACCCGGAATGGCGGATCCCGGCTTGAACCAAGCCGTGGTCAGCAGCGGAAAAGTCCAGCTCCAGGCGTCCCCAACCGTGGGTGGCCCAGAGGTCGCTGAGGGCATCCAGGAAGATCCCCATCGGCAATTCCTGCAGCGGCTGCTGGTAGTAGCCGGAAAGCTCGTCTTCAACACGGCGGAAAAATGCCTCTCCCCAATCGCGGCCACAGTTGTAGAGAATGACGCGGGTGGCTTGGCCAGTTTCATAGCGCAGGCCGGAGTAGAGAGCTTCCAGCAGGGGCATGGGAAAGGCCGCCAAGCGGTATCCTCCGCGGCTGTAGAGCAGTCCGGTGTGGATGTCAGGGCGGATGTAGTAGGCAGGGCTAAAGCAGTGCCCAGGCAAGATCTGGTCTTGCAGAATCTCTTGCAGGGTAGTCATGGCTATCTCACAGGGGGATGGACGGATTTGAGGGCGGCTGGAACTTGGCCTTTTGGAGTGAAGGGATGAATGTCCGGTGGATTGGCAAAACTAGGGAATCCATTGAGGGCGAATGGACCTAGTTAACCAGCATGGATTTGGCCAAAAGCAGATAAGGACGGATCATCTCGCTCTCTTCTGCCCCAAAGATGTAGGTCAGGGAGTCGAGCATTAACTTGTAGGCAGGCTGGCATTGGTCGCGCATCTTGAACGATTTCAGGATCGTCTCCAGCCAGTAGAGCAATTTATCCCTCAGGTAGTCTTCGTCGTTGAGCAGCATGGCCATGCAGCAGTAGCGCCACACCATGCTCAGATCCCGGCGGCAGCGCTCCCAGGCCAGGTGACCATGCTGGCGGATTAAATTCGGCATCATCGGCTGAAACTTCTCCATCACCCGATCCAGCAGCTCTTGTTCTTTGGCCTGCAGAACCTGGTAAAGGCGGACCCGCTTCGGGATCCCTTCCACGTAGGCGTGTAGAGTTTTCAACTCGTCCGGGCGCAGATAGCGGCCTTCGCTTTGTTGCATCAGCTCGGCAACCCTTGAATTCATAGATAGAGCCTCCTTCAGTGGGCTTCACACAAACATTTCCGCCAAGGTGAGAGCCCTCTCCGGCGGAACTGTGGGCAGGTCAACCTCCATCTCAGAAGAAGAAGGGGAAGGAGATTGGGCCTGAGAAGTTGCGCAGACAGCTTGTAGCTCTTGCCAGTAGGGGGCAAGCAAACCCTGCTGATCCGCTGGCAGGGATCCCTGAACCACTGCCCGTAGCTGAGCGAGCGCTTGCGGCAACCCTAGGTACTGTTCCATCGCACCAAGAGTTACCTGCTGCACAGGGGTGGGATCCCCCAGCAACAGACTCAGGCCCAGGGAGCGCAAACAAAAGGCCAATTGACGAGCCAAGAGGCGCTGAGCCGGGGTTAGAGAAGGTTCTGCCCCCTCTCTGGCGGGATTGCTGCTGGGCAACGCTGTCGCGACGGGGGTTGGCCCCTGCTGTTGCAAAACCTTTTGGATCCAGGTCAGCTCTTGCTGTTGTAAGACTTGGTAGAGCTCCAGCCGTTCTTCAAAAGAGAGCGAGTAACGAATCAGGTCTTGCAGATCGTCGGGTGTTAAGTAATCCCCTTCTCGATCGGCAATGCGCTCCGGCCAAGAGTGAAGGTCATCCATGGGTGAAGTCTCCTTAGAGCACGGATCGAGAGAGCACAACTGAGAGCCCTGAACAAACCAGAGCTAGAGCAAAGCTCCGCCAAACAAGGCGGCAAAATCCTCAAGGGTAAAGGGATCCTCCGCTGGCAATTCCGGCACCGGCTCCACCCATGGGCGGATGCCCGACCAATTGAAGCCGGCAAAAAACTGGCCCACCGACTGGGCAAAGAGCACGGGGGACTGCGGCGGCAGTTCTTGAGCGGAGGAAGCCTTGGCTAGGGGTCGATTATCCCAGTTCAACCCCTGCAAGAAGAGCATCAGGGGCTGGGTTAGATCTCGAGCAGGATCTAGGGTGAGCATGTCAGCTTCTCCAAAGCGCTGAGGAACGACAGAACCACAAGCAAGCCTTACATTTGCTGTAAACGCTGCTCGATCTCGCGGGCGCTGGCCCCTTCGGTGATCCAAAAATTGGCGGCATCAATGCGTTCTTGCCCGCCCAACAGGAACTTGCAGTAGGTTTCCCCCATGGCGTAGCACTGGATCTCGATGCAGGCCAGCTCGCGGGAAGTCATAGCGGTGAAAAACCCGGCAAATAGCCCGGCATAGAGATGACAAACCGGCTTGCCCACATCCCCAAGGGTGCGAGCCACCATCGAGTCAAACAAGTTGATAAACAGGAAGCCTTTTTGTTTGGATTCGGTTTCCACCTCCCACTTGCCCCAGCCCTGAGCCGTAAAAGGCCACCACCAAGTCTCCAGCAAAAACAAAAGGTTGGACTGTTTTACGCCAATCCCATACTCCCGCTCGTACCACTCGGAGAAGTGCTTGGCATCGCGGATGCCCCAATCTCTGCCAATGGTGTACATCACCGCCGCCGAAGCATCTCCCACTTCCCGTTCCAGGCCTGTTTGCAAGCCCACAATAAAGTCTTCGCTCAACAGCAGATTTTGGGTGTTGTTCCAATCGATAATCGTGCCCTGATCTCGGTTGAAGCGGAAGAAATCGCGGTAACTGTAGTGGGCATGCTTGTCACGGCCCACAGGCAGGGTGACTGCAGGACGGGGATCCGGTCGAGATGTGGTGGCCATGGCGCTCTCCTGATAAAAAATGGATAATTCTAGATTGCAAAGCAACAGGATTTGCTGGGATTTGTAGGGATCAACTGGGCCAGACAATGCCAATGAGTCAACAAAATGAATGGCTAAGCATTCGATAAACTTGGTCAGCTATCTGAGGGATCCAACATTGTTCAATCCTTGGTTGATTGTCTATAAGACAATGCCCGCTGAGCCCAAGGGATCCCTGAACATCGACAATCCATCAAACTTCCCGAGTTTGGGCCAGCGTATTGCCAATGATGCGGAAGTCCTCATTTTCTAGCTGCTTAACAGTAGAGCGAGTGATGATCTTGCCCTGCTCCACCAAAACCTTCCCCGTCCGTGGGTGCAACAGGTCTTGTTCAGCCCGCCGACCGATGAGCACTTCGATATCCCTCAGCGAGTTCACGTACATCCCCGGCGGCAGCTCCACCACCACGCCATCGGAAACCACCCGCGCCTGACAGGCCAGCCGGGAATTGCTGCGGGCGCTGGTAATGGTCTCCAGAGTCTTGGCCTCGCGGGGGGTGATGGGAGTGAGGCTTTCCATTCCCTCTTTGACGTAAACATGACAGGTGGCACAGATGCCGCGACCGTTACATTCCCGCGAAACCTGCAGCTCCTCCGACAAAATGGCCGACAGCAGATTGCTGTAGGTATCGACCTCCGAGACACGAGATAAAGGCTCTAGCCGGATTTGTTTAACCATAGATGGGATCCACATTAAGGGCAGACAAAAAACCCCGGCGGGCAGGATCTACTGCATAAGCAACGCAAACCAATCACAAAAATTGATTGATCCCTTCCCCTGCAACCCCCTTGCAGGTCTACAGCAACACCTGAGTCCCCAGTCAATCAAACCAGAGCACTTCACCAGAGCACTTCAAATGATGAGCCCTGCACCTGTGACCCTGGGAGAGGCTGCATTCTTTACTTAACTTATATTCTGGATCTGGAGCAGGTTATTCTGGATGGAAGTGTCATAATACTTAACTACGAATAAACACGGAATTTTTTTTATCGGCTAGAAAGTTACAAAGTGAAATCACGTAAATTGGAGAAAATGACAATCCTTTCGTAAATATTTATCGCAGATCTCCCCCGGTCGTTCTGTCGGCAAGGTAAATCTTAAGTAGAACCTTCACGGTCTTTTATTGGCAATTTTGTTACAGAAGGATGTGCTGAAGTTTGCCGTAAAAGCGTATCGAGCCATTTGCTATTCCCTTCATAATTTCTTTAAAGTAGTCCCCCATTTTGTCTGTAAATCGATCTTTTCTGTTTTTGTTGGCTTCGTCGATTGGGAGCTAGGGTTATGGAATCGCGCCAGCGCCGGCAGGATCCGCAAACGTTGCAAAACCTGTTGCGGGCTGCCTACCAACAGCTTTTGGAACGCCAGCCCTACCAGCACGAGAAAGCGGGAGAACTGGAGAAAATCGAGCAGGACTTCTTGCGGGGGCGGATCGGGATTAAGCGCTTGGTTCGCCAGATTGGGGGGTCCCGGCTCTACCGGCAACTCTTTTTCAGTGCCGGCTGCAACACCCGCTGTGTAGAGCAGGGCTTCAAGCACTTTTTGGGACGGGCCCCGGCCAGCAAGGAGGAGGTGGCCGCCTACCACGACATTTTGGTGCACCAGGGCTTGCAGGCCATGGTCAATGCCTTTATCGACTCGGAGGAGTACCGCCACCAGTTCGGCAACGACCATCTGCCCCACCCCCGCCAACGGCTGAGCGGCCACCCACCTTTGGCCTACTTGCTGACAAACCAAATGCACCGGCGCCATGAGCTGGGGATGCAGGGATCCCCGCTTTTGCACAGTTTGGCGGCGATGGAAGTGGGGATCCCTTAGGCAGTGGGGCCGGGGAGGAAGTCGAGGGTATAGGCTTGGCGAACCTCCAGACCCGCTGCGCCGATCCCCAGGGCCACCATCTCCTGAAAGTAGGTTTGCCAGCGCTGGTGGGTCATGGCGCCGATCCCCAGCGTGGCGGCATCTCCACTGGTGAGAAGGCCGTAGTCTTTTAGGGCTTGGTGGGCGTAGGCCAGGAGGGCCTCGCTCATGTTGGGGTTGTCTTGGCGGATGAGGCGATTGCCGGGGCGGGGATCCTCTAGGTAGCTCTGCCAGCCCTGGATGGAGGCAGCTACAAATTTTCGTACCTGCTCCGGGTGCTGTTCGGCAAAGGGGCGGGTGGTCTCCAGGGTGGTGGCGTAGGGGGAATAGCCGTAGTCGGCCAGCAGAAAAACGACGGGATCAAAGCCCCCCTCCTGGCGCACGCGGAAGGGCTCGGAGGTCACATAGCCCTGCTGGGCAGAAGACTTGTCCAGCAAGAAGGGCGTGAGGCTGAGGTTGTAGGGGCGCTTCTGCTCGTCGGTAAAGCCAAATTTGGCCCGCAAAAAAGGCCAGTAGGTGAGGTTGGCCCCCGGTGACACCCAGATGGGCTTGCCCCGCAGGTCTTCCAGGCGCTCGATGCCCACCCCTGGATGGGCCAAGAGACACTGGGGATCCTTCTGGAAAAAGGCGGCCACGGTGAGAACAGGGATCCCAGCTTGCAGAGCCGCCAGAGCGTCGGGGCTGCCGCCGAGCACAAAATCTGCCGCTCCCCCGGCTAGCAGTTGCAGCACGTTAACCGCCGTTCCCCCCATGCGGATTTCCACCTGCAGACCGTAGTCGGCGTAGATGCCGGTGGCCAGGGCTTGGTAAAAGCCGCCGTGTTCGGCCTGGGCGTACCAGTTGGTGACCAGTCGCAAGGGCCGGGATCTGGCCGAAGAGGGGCGGGAGCCCGCTCCTACTGCTAGCAGAGCAGCTCCACTGGCCAAAAAACGCCGCCGCGGCCAAGGCTCTGGAGTTACACCGGACATAGGCAGGGATCCTCAGGCGGCCACGCTTTCAGTATCTCGCAAGTAGACCAGTTTTTCCTCAGGCTGGCCACCCCTTGGAAGAGGAGCTGTTGGGAGGCGTCTTCGATTTATATTTGCAAAGCAAGCGGGATCCCCTTCTTACAAGGGGCAAGATCGACATTCCAAGGGGTAGGGCATGGGCAAGGTGTATCTAGTGGGGGCAGGGCTGGGCGGGCGGGCGGGCCTGACGCAGGGAGCACTGGAGATCCTACGGCAGGCTGAGGCTATCTGGATCGACGAGCTGGTGGATGAGCGCTTGTTGGCAGAGTTGCCGCCGCAGGCGCAGGTGTGGCGACGCTCTGGGCCAGGAAGCCTCCAGGAGGGCATCCATTGGCTCATCCAGCGCTGCCGAGAAGGCAAACAGGTGGTTCACCTCAAGTCAGGGGATCCCTTGATCTTTGGCCGCGCTCGCGAGGAGATCCAAGCCCTTAGGGAGGCGGGCTGTCCCTTTGAGATTTGGCCGGGGTTGTCGTCGGCCCTGGCTGGCCCCCTCTGGGCAGGGATCCCCCTGACCGATAAGCACTTAAGCCGCGTTTTTGCCGTGCTGACTGCCCACGATCTAGAGGCCTTGCCCTGGAGCGCCCTGGCCCAGTTGGATACTTTGGTGATTTTGATGGGATCCCGGCAGCGACAGCACATTGGCGCACGGCTAGTGGAGTCTGGGATCCCGGCAGACCGACCGGTGGCCTTGATCTGGGGGGCGGGGCAAGCAGAGCAACAGGTGTGGGTAGGCACCTTGGCGGAGCTGCAGCAGGAGGCGGGTCAGGCGAAGTTGCCGGGTCTGCTGGTGGTCGGGGAGGTGATCCGGTTGCGGCAGGACTTTTTGCCGGGGATCCCACCCTTGCCGCCACCGGCTCCTTTGGCAGGCAAGACGGTGCTGGTTACCCGTTCTGAGGGGCAATCACCAGCTTTTTGTGAGTTGCTGCAGGCCCAGGGGGCGCGGGTGCTGGAGATGCCGACCCTGGTGATCCAGCCGCCCACGAGCTGGGATCCCTTGGATACAGCCATTGCCAACCTGGAACAATTCGACTGGCTGCTGCTGACCTCTGCCAATGGAGTGCAGGCTTTCTTTGAGCGGCTGCAGCGGCAGGGGCGAGATAGCCGAGCACTCCACTCCCTGCAAGTGGCGGTGGTGGGATCCAAAACCGCTTCCGTGCTGGCCCAGTACGGCATTCGCCCGGATCTGATGCCCTCCGAGTTTGTGGCCGAAGCCCTGCTACCCATTTGGCCGCAGCCAGTGCAGGGGCAGCGCATCCTCTTTCCCCGCGTTGAGTCAGGAGGGCGGGAGGAGCTGGTACAGGGGTTGCGGCAGCGAGGAGCAGAGGTGGTGGAGGTGGCCGCCTATCAGTCCGCCTGTCCAGCAGCAGCGGATCCCCAGGTCCTGGAAGCTCTTAAAGCCCACCAGGTGGACATCCTCACCTTTGCCAGCTCCAAGACGGTGCAGCATTTTGCCCACTTGATCCAGCAGGCAGGGCTAGGCCCTGAGATCTGGGATCCACCCGTGCAGATTGCCGCCATTGGCCCCAAGACGGCCGCAACCTGCAAGGCTGCATTTGGTCGAGTGGACATCGCAGCCCAGGAGTATACTTTGGAAGGATTGGTGGAAGCCCTCATCCAAGCGACCAACCGTTCTACCTAGCCTTTTCAGGCCGTTCGCGGTAGCGGTGCAGAGTACCCAGGTGCTCCTCATAGTGAGCCCCCATCAGCCAAACGGAACTCTCCTGGCCCGGCATCCCAATAGATACACCCAGACACCATGTGGCAGACGGCCAAGCTCTACGAAGACATTCTTTACGAAAAAACGGATGGCATTGCCAAGATCACCATCAACCGTCCCCACAAGCGCAACGCCTTCCGCCCCAAGACCATTGCCGAGCTGATTGATGCGTTTGCCGATGTGCGAGAGGATCCTAGGATTGGAGTAGTGCTCTTAACAGGCGCCGGGCCCCATACCGATGGGAAGTATGCCTTCTGCGCCGGCGGGGATCAAAGCGTACGGGGTGAGGCCGGTTACCTGGATGAGGCCGGGATCCCTCGTCTCAATGTGCTGGATCTGCAGCGCATCATCCGCTCTTTGCCCAAGGTGGTGATTGCCCTGGTGGCAGGCTACGCCATCGGGGGTGGCCATGTTTTGCACCTCATCTGCGACCTGACCATTGCCGCCGACAACGCCATCTTTGGGCAAACCGGCCCCAGAGTAGGCAGCTTCGATGGGGGCTTTGGGGCCGCCTACCTGGCGCGAGTGGTGGGGCAAAAAAAAGCCCGCGAGATTTGGTTCCTCTGCCGCCAATACACCGCAGCCCAAGCCCTAGAGATGGGTCTGGTCAATGCCGTGGTGCCAGTGGAAGAGCTAGAAGCTGAAGGGATCCGCTGGGCGCAAGAAATTCTCCAGCACAGCCCCTTAGCCATCCGCTGCCTCAAAGCCGCCTTCAACGCCGACTGCGATGGGCAGGTGGGGCTGCAGGAGCTGGCCGGAGATGCGACGTTGCTGTTCTACATGACCGAAGAAGCTGCTGAGGGCAAACGCGCCTTTTTGGAAAAGCGCCCACCTAACTTTCGCCAGTTTCCCTGGCTGCCATAGTTTGTTTGTTTTCATTAAATTCCACTTCCCCGAAGGGAAGCGACCTGTAGGGCTGGGCTTTACCTCAAACTCAAGCAGCAGCACCACCTGACGGAAATACCGCTGTCGATATTCCGCCAGGAAATATGCAGCCCGAGGTCTGTCAAAATCAGCGGGTAGCTCCAGCGCTGCTATATCCAACGGTTGCCCCACCAGAGCGTACCCCAGAGATGCAAAGAGACCAGCCACCTCAGCAACCGATCGGATCCCTCGAATGTCTTCCACATCCAGTTGAGTAGCCATTGCCGCACTCCGGTGATCTGTGGCGGTAGTGTCGCGTATTTTGTGGGTTAAGCATGGAGGGCGGAATGGACGGAGAGGAGCTCAAGAGGTTGACCAAGGAGGAGATCAGCCGGCGCATCCGGGAAGGGGTCAAGGCCGTCATAGTGCTCCGCACCGCTTACGCGAACGAGCAGGTGTTGGAAGAAGAGATGACCGAGCACCTGGCTGCGGGTTACCGTGAGCGCACCCCAAGCCGCCGCGGGGAGCGGAACGGCTACTACACCCGGGACCTCATCACGCCGGCGGGCAGGATCGCCCAGCTCCGGGTACCCCGGGACCGGGAGGGGACTTTCCTGACCGAGGTCTTTGAGCGGTACAAGCGGATGACCGGGGAGGTGGAGGAAGCGGTGCTGGAGATGTACCTGCAAGGGGTCTCCACCCGCAAGGTAGCGGCCATCACGGAGGGCCTGTCCCGGGTGCGCATCGGTAAGGACGCGGTCTCCAGGGTAGCTCAGCGCCTGGAGGAGGAGCTCTCCGCCTGGCGGGGCCGGCCTTTGGAGCTGGCCTACCCCTACCTCTACCTGGACGCGGCCTACTTCAAGGTGAACTGGGGCGGGCGGGTGGTGGACCTGGCCCTTCTGGTGGCGGTGGGGGTGAACGAAGAAGGCTACCGGGAAGTGCTGACGGTGGAGCCGGCGGGCGGGGAGAGGAAGGAGGCCTGGAGGAACCTGCTGAAGGGCCTGGTGGAGCGGAGGCTTCATGGGGTGAGGCTGGTCATTTCCGACGACCACCTTTCCATCCGCCAAGCGGTGATGGCGGAGCTTCCTGGGGCCAGCTGGCAGCGGTGCGTGGTGCACTTTATACTTTATACGGAACGTTTTAGCTCATGTGCCGCAGTCGGAGCGGGGTGTAGTGGCCGAGGAGCTCCAGGAGGTGTTTGTGGCGCGGCGGCGGGGCACGGCGGAATCTCTGGCCCAGGAGTTCGTTGAGCGTTACCGGGACCGGTTTAAGCGGGCGGTGGAGGTGTTTGCCCAGGGTCTGGGGGAGGCCCTGACCTACCTGGACTTTCCCGGGGTCCACCAGCGGCACATCAAGAGCACGAATGTGCTGGAGCGGCTTATCCGTGAGGTGAAGCGGCGGACCAGGGTGGTTGGGGTCTTCCCCGGCGAGGGGAGCCTGGTGAATCTGGCCACGGTGGTGATGCTGAGGGCCACGGAGGACTGGGCTTTCCGGCGTTACCTGGACATGGGCCCGCTTTGGGCCGCGGAAGAGAAACCCACAAAAATCGCGACTTGACCATGCATGTGGGATCCCCTCAGCGGATGAGGAACGGCAAGTAAACAGGGATCTGATCATTTACAAACTGCTTGTAGGTCTGCACCTGCCGGTTGATGACGGCCCAGCACAGTACCCCATGTGGGAAAGATAGGCGATGGGGATGTTGCGCTCTAGGCAACTCTGGATCAGTTGGGTTGTGACTTGGGCATGGCCAAAGATCAAAATCTGATCCAAGTGGGGCAATTGAGCCTGTTGAAGAACAGCTCCAGCCCGTTTGACAACCAGGCGTTCCTGGTCGAGGCTGAGGTAGCAATCCTGTTGGGACACATAGAGTGTTCTACCCATGAGGCCACTCCCAGAAGCCTAAAATTGAAGCTGAGGTGGGAACAAAACGGGGTCTTCTTCAAGTTAAAAGTCAGGCCCAAAAATGCTGTAAGGGAAGATGCGAATGGCGAAAAAGCAGAGCAGGGTTTCTGGTGTGGGATCCGTTCGTGACGGTGCGCTCCTGATGAAAGATCTGCAAACCCTGAGACACTACGGCATCTTTGGGGATCTGGTGTATCGTTGGGGCTACTATCTCGGCTCTAGCACCATGACCGAAGTGGAGTTCAACGCCGCCCTCAGCGAGGGGATCCCAAAGCCCAAGAGGTCTTTCAGGCCCAAAAGCCGCGGTTCGGTTGACGCAGACGAGACAGAGCAAATCAGGGCACTGAAGGTCTCACTCTGGCAAACGAGCAAAGCTGACCCCTCGGTAGTAGTAGGCCAAAATTTGGCGGTAAGTCCAGCCTCGGCGGGCCAATTCTTGGGCGCCCCACTGGCTCATGCCAATGCCATGCCCAAACTTGGGATAGGGGCTGACATCCGGTAAGCTCATCAAATAAGGGATCCCACTCACCCCGACGGTTTGGCCGCCGCTGCTGGCGCTGTACATGGCATTGACAAACTGACCCCCATACACCATGACCACACCACGGGTGGCTTGTGTTGCTTCCAGGGCGGCTGCCGACCGCTGGGAAAGCCCTCGGTACACCTGGGAGCGAGTATCGCTAAACACATCAAACCAACCGCGGGAATTGCGATGGTAAAGAACGTAGCTGCGGGCTGCCACCGCTTGCGCCTTCAGGGCTTCTGGGAAGAACCGGGATCCCATTTCTGCATCCACCACACTGGCCACATAGTCTTCTAGATCCACGTAGTTGATGGCCATCACCATGTTGTAGCCAGTCAAGAGCACCTTGCCGGAATACCAGCGGCCATTCACCGCTACCAGGCCATCCTCCTGAGGTTCGATGAACAACGCCGGGTCAACCACTCCATGCAGATGCACCCCTTGAGGGCCGGGCTGAGCCAAAAACCCTTGCATAGGGGGCAGATCTGCCAGCACCTCTCCCCGACCGTTGATCAGCTGGGCAGGGAGAGAAACGCCTACCACCAGAGGGGCAGTGGTATCGGCCAATTGCACTCGCACCGTCACCCCCCAGACGGCTTCCACCCATCCCCAGAAGGCACTGACCACCAGGGATCCCATCAGGGCCAGCCAATGCCGCGCTTCCATAATCCGTATCCAGAGTTGCCTTTTGTACACCAACTCCAGCTTAGGATAAGGCAAGTTTCCAGAAATGGGCCGGTTGGTTGGCAGCAACTGCAGAGGGCTTGAGCCTCAGTTCTTGACGGGGTGTGGGGGATCTGAGTATGGAACTATCTATGAACGGGATCCCGTTTCCAGCGGAGCGGGCCGATCCGGCGGCTCCAGAGGGTCGGGTTCTTGCGACCCAAGCCGATTGCGGCCGCCCTCTAGATGGACCGAAGAGCTATCCGGCCCCAGGCCCAAGGCAAAGCGCAGCGAGTCCCCCGGTCGTCCATTGGAGAAGAAGAGAAAAGAACCTAAGGAAGCCAGGGAAAGAAGAGCCGCATAGCCAAACATGGCCCGATAGCCGGTTCCCGCCGCCAAGGTGCCCAAAAGGGGCCCCGCCAGGCCAATGCCCAAATCAAACCCGCACATCACCAAGCTAAACAGGCGACCCCGCTCCGCCGGCTCCGAGCGATCGGCCACGAGGGCAGAGATGAGAGGGATCAAAGTCCCAAAACCGCAGCCTACCGCGACCCCAGCAGCCAGAAAAGCGCCGCTGCTATTGGCAACAATCAGGATCCCCATCGCCAGGGCATAGGTGACCAAGCTGAGGGAGATAAACGGCCCCCGCCCATAGCGATCGGAAGCGCGACCGGTGAGCAGGCGCACTCCAAAGCTGGCAAAGGCCACTGACGTATAGAAAAGACCTGGATTCAGGGGAGCTCCGGCTTCTTGGATTAACAAGGCCACAAAGGTGGTCTGGGTGCCGAAGGCCAACCCCACCAAAAACATCACCCAAGCGAGGGAGCGCACCTTCGGGCTGCCCAGAAGGCTCCAAAAGGCTCCGTCCATCGGCAGGGATCCCCAATGCCCACGTCGTTGTTCTCGAACCGATTGGGTGCAGAGAAAGCCCACCAACCCCAGCAGAGCGGAGAAGAAAAACGAAGGGCCATAGCCGGCAAACTCCTGCAAAAGGCCGCCCAAAGCAGGGCCAATAGCCGCACCGATCGGATTGACCAAGCTCATGTAGCCCAGGATCTCGCCCCGTTTTTCTTCTGGGGCAAAATCCACCACTAAAGTCACGTAGGCGGTGGCAAAAGCGGCGATGCTGATCCCGTGAAAGGCTCGCACCAGCGCTACCCACAGGATCCCATCGGAGAGCCAGTATCCTATGGGGGCGATTCCCACCACCCCCATGCCGATAAGCAGCACGATCTGCCGGCTGTGGCCATCCGCCAGGCGACCCAACGCAGGGCGAAAGGCCAGCAACCCAATCGAAAAGGCCCCCATTACCCAGCCCACTTGCTGGCTGGTGCCACCGGCATCTCTGATGTAGAGAGGCAACGTGGGCAGCAGCGAGGATAAACTGGCCCAAAAGAGCAGCCCAGCCACAAACAAAATGCCCAAGTTGCGCCGCTGTGCCGGCTGCAGCTGCCCGAATACCCTCACGCCAACTCCTTATGCAAAATGGAACTCAAAGCGTTCTCCCAGAACCGCGCCCTAGGATAAGCCCACCTTCGCCGGATCCCTCAGCCCGAAATATTTAGGTACTAACCTTTCTGATTGTAACCGTATGGTCTGGGGCTGGGAACCGGCCCTGCTCGCCTTTGCAGGCGCCTCCAGTCTGGGATAACAGCTAACCTCAAGTTACCTAGAGATGCGCTTTTTGGACTCCGACCCATGCCTGAACGATCGGATCCCCTCACTCGCAGCTTGATTGCCCTGATCCGGGGTTACCAGGTGGGTATTTCTCCTTGGCTGCCGCCTGCTTGTCGCTACTACCCCACCTGCTCCCAGTACACCTTGGAAGCGGTGCGGCGCTACGGTGCCCTACGTGGGGGTTGGCTGGGGCTCCGTCGCCTCTGTCGCTGTCATCCCTGGCACCCAGGGGGCTACGATCCAGTTCCCGATTTGCCGGGATCCGCGCCGACCCAGAAACCATTCCGCTAGCCGGACTCAGGAGACATTTAGGTCGATTGTGGGTAGCAGGCCACAACCTCGATTTCTACTCGGGCATTGAGGGGCAGGCGGGCCACCTGTACGCAAGAGCGAGCCGGAGCCGGATCGGTGGCAAAAAACTCTCGATAAACCTCGTTCATGGCCGCAAAGTCCTCCATATCGGCCAGGAAAACCGTTGTCTTCACCACATTAGCGAGAGTGGTGCCCCCCGCTTCCAGCACTGCCTGCACGTTCAGCAACGCCTGCCGAGTTTGAGAAACAATGTCCTCCCCCACCAGTTTGCCGGTTTTGGGATCCAGGCCCACCTGTCCGGCGGTGAACAGAAACGGCCCCAGAGCAGTAACGCCCTGGCTGTAAGGGCCGACAGGAGCGGGGGCAGCCTCAGTTTGCACAGCACAAGGGCCTGGCCCGATTTGGCCCTGCTGGTGGCCGATCTCTGGCTTGGCCGGCTTCGTCTGCTCCATAGAGGTTTGCCCAACTCTGTCGCTACGCTACCACAGGTGGATTGCCGAAGAGCGGGGCTGAGAATGCCAAGATGAATTTCAAGATGAATTTGTTGATAGGGAGAGGGATCCATGCCTTTGATCAAGCTGCAAACGTCTGTGCAACCAGAAATCGCCGCAGTAGAGGAACTGCTTAAGGTGCTGTCTGCTGCTCTATCGGAACAGTTGGGCAAGTCGGAAGCCTACGTGATGACCGCCTTTGAGGGTGGGATCCCGATGACCTTTGCTGGCAGTGGGGATCCCTGTTGCTACGTGGAAATCAAGAGTATCGGGCAATTTTCCGCCCAACAAACCCGGGCCATGAGCGAGTTTTTTTGTGGCACCATCGAGGCCCGATTGGGGATCCCCAAGAAGAGGATTTACATTGAGTTCAGCGATGCCAAAGGCTATCTTTGGGGATGGAACGGCACGACTTTCGGGTAAAGATACTTCCCCCACTCCAAGAGCTGTCTACTCTGGCTTGCCCTAGCTCGCCTCACAAGAACTTTGTAGGAGTTTAGCCAATGGAAGATCTACCTCAACTCAACACAAATCCCCAAAAGCAGCGGATTTTGCTTAAGCTTGCTACCGGCTTGGGCTTGGCCATTTTTATCTTTTGGGCAGCCCATCGATTGGGATTTTTTGGAGTTATTCAAGACTGGCTCGCCGAAGCTCTGGCTTGGATTGAAAGCTTGGGGTTGCTGGGGCCAATCCTCTTCATTGCCATTTACATTGTAGCGACGGTGCTGCTTCTACCAGCCTCGGTGCTGACCTTGGGGGCAGGGGCCGTGTTCGGGTTGCTGGCCGGAACTGTGTACGTGCTGATCGGGGCAACCATTGGAGCCAACTTGGCTTTTTTAATCGGGCGCTACTTGGCGCGGGAACAGGTGGTGAAATGGATTGAGGGAAACGCCAAGTTTGCGGCCATCGATCGAGCGTTGGGACGTGAGGGATGGAAAATAGTCGGCCTGATTCGGCTGTCGCCTGCGTTTCCCTTCAATGTGCTCAACTACGCCCTGGGGCTGACCCAAATTTCTTTTCTGGATAACTTGCTGGGCACCGCTGGAATCGTGCCGGGCACTTTTATGTATGTGTACATCGGCTCGTTGGCGGGATCCCTGGCCAACATGGAAGGCGCGGAGTTGGATCCTCAGGCTCAAACCGCCCAATGGGTCGTTCGCCTCGTGGGGCTCATCGCCACCATAGCCGCTACCGTCTACGTCACTCGCATTGCCCGCAAAGCCCTACAAGAAGCGGTGGAGCCTGCCTAGGGAATTGCATTTTAAACAAGAATGAAATCTGTTGCATTGCTTCCCAACTCCTCTCTCTCTGGGAGAAGGACTGGAGGTGGTCGCGGAAGCGGCGCGGAGCGTTTGGGCAGCAGTAGGAGTGTCTCAATCCAGTTTGAAATGACTATAAGTTGGCTCGGCGAGCTAGTGTGTAGAAAGCACCGGGTTGAGAACGCTCACCGTTGGGCAGAGGCTTAGCCGACAGCTTGACAGAGGGTTTCCTGCCTGATACATTTACGCTGAACACTGCTGAACATCACTGTTCAACTATGCAGCGATAGCATTCTGTTTGTT